>JAYUBR010000030.1:0-2757 GCA_043740775.1 Ferruginibacter sp.
AACTAAGTTGTGATCGTAAGACTGTAATTTTATTCTGATTCGTTGTGACATATTTAAAGAACTTTAAACTTTCGTTTTTTAATTTGGAGTGCAAAGGTAAGGGAGTGATTTGAAATAGCAAAGCGCAAAGGAAAGTTTTTTGAAGATTTTTTTTGAGGTGCTTTTCACTAAGTTAAAAACCAGTAGCAAAGCTGTTTCAGGTACAAAGGTTGATTATTAAATGACCCGGCAATACGAGAAAACCGACAAAAGAATTCCCACTCCGGCCAGGAAATCTATTTAGCAATCACTATCTGCTCGTCTTCAAGTAATGGCAGGTTTTTAAATCTCATAATGATATTGGCTACAGTAACCACATCTTTCTGACAATACACGGCTATCCGTTCCAGGTTATTTTCTTCCCAATACACCTGTCCAACCATGCTGCCGTCAATATCGTCTTTTGGTGAAGGCACATTTAAGGAAGCTGCCAGCAATTTCAAGGAAGTATAATTTTTATAATCCCCAAATCGCCAGTATTGAAAAGTATCAATCATATTGGTCTCCCAAGGCTTCATATTTTGAAAATCAAGGTAAGGAGATATTGTAAGGCCATTAATGAGTAGCCTCCGACACAAAAAAGGAATATCAAACTCCTTTATGTTATGGCCTGTAAAACACCAGTGATTGTGTGCGGCCTCTAACTGGTTAATGGTAGAAATGAAATTCAGCAGCAATTCCTTTTCATCATGACCAAAAATGGATTTTACCCTAAACTGGTATTCACTTTTTTCTTTTTTAAAATAACCGAGACTGATGCAAACTACTTTTGCAAATTCCGCCATAACGCCAGCTCTTAACGGATAGTATTCATCTGTGGTGATATTTTCAGGCACAGTTCGTTTTACTTTTTCTTCCCAAAGGTGCTGCCAATCCTCGTTTAACGAATTATAATTTTGCTGTGCAGAAACTGTTTCAATATCAATTACCAGGAAGTTTTCCAGCGGCATTTTTACTATCATATTTTTTAGGATTAGGGCTAAAAATAAATAATGGATTGCGGAATTGCAATCCTTTTTTAAATATAAAAAAATAAATCTCCAATTTTAATGGCCATCCTTAAAATAAATCCGATAGCAATTATTGCTTAACGAGGCGCATTGCCTGTCCACCACCCACAGCGAGATTAAGCATTATTGTATCTGCATTGGTTACCATCTGAGTTTTTATTGAAATATTATTAGGGTTTTCTTCATCGTCATTTGTATCGCCATATATCTCAGCAAGGTAATTTCCTGGTGGTAAAAATTTTAATGGCAAGTGTAGCAATTTAGCTTTGGTATTGTTGATAGTGCCAATAAACCAATCCTGTCCCTTTCTTCTGGCAATGGTTACAAATTCATGCACCTGCGCTTCAGGCACAATGGTTTCATCCCAACTGGTTGGTACATCTTCAATAAATTTAAAACCTGGCTGGCCTTCATATGCGGCGGGATAGTCACACACCATGGCCAAATAACTTTCCAACACTACATACATTGCCAGCATATGGCAGCGGGTACCAATCATTAGGGGCCGGCTTTGTTGTGTTTTAAATTTGGCTTGAGGCACCGCCCTAAAACCTCCCAAATGATAATCTGTAGCGCCAGCAAGCAAGCGTGTAAAAGCAATATTCATATCATGATTGGGACTAATCCCTTCCGGCAACCATTTATTATTTTCGTAATTATAAGTTCCTTCCCTGGTAAATTCATTGGGGTAGGTACGTTGCATTCCGGTGGGTTTGTAGGCCCCATGAAACTGAACAAAAAGTTTATGTTCAGCAGCTTTTTTTAATATCTCTTCCTGTATATTCACCATTTCCTGGTCGTCACGATTTAAAAAATCTACCATCATCCCTTTGATACCCCATTTTTGAAATTGATCACAAGACCTTTCGAGATTAGGATATAAAGCTTTCCAATTTACCCATACATGTATCCCAACTCCTTTTTGCTTTGCATAATCGCATACCTGCTGCATGTTTAAGCTAGGTACTGTTTGAGTAACATCTGTGTTTTGGCCTATTCCTCCATACCAAGGAGCATCACTTTTATACCACGCAATCCCACCATATCCAATTACGGAATGATATTCAATATAGTGGCTGGCACAAAAATCAATATAATATTTGTCCGTTTCGAAATTAATACCAGGTGCAAATGTGGTATCAGGCGTAATATCTCCGTTCCACCAATGAAAGCTGGTTTTTCCTGGTTTTACCCAGGAAATGTCTTTAATACTGGATGGTTCGTTTAAGTTTGTTAGCAGGTTTGATTCAATCAGTGCGCCTACCCTATCACTGATCATCATTACCCGCCAGGGTGTATGGTGTGGTAGTATAGCCTTTACCTTAATAGCAATTTGACCCGGAAGTGGTGAAAGAGTGGTCGTCAATACCCCATTCTTTTTTGCCAGGTACATGCCTGCGTAATTGCGCAGGTTGGCTTCCGTGATAGCCATGTATACATTGCCGGGGTATTGAAATAAAGAAGGCAAGTCCATCAAGGTATCTGGTTTAATTTCACTCAAACGCAGCGAATCGTAAAACCCTTCGTGGGAAGTGGTATAATTTTCCCTGAACAGGGTTAGCACTTTTGGATTGGCGGCAAGGTTAAACGTTGTTTGTTCATCAGTCAAAATGTAAGACGACCAACCTTCCTGCTTTGGAAATTCATACCTGAAAGCAACACCATCATTAAAAACTCTTACTACAATATTTACCTGCTTTTTATCGGT
>JAYUBR010000031.1:0-2750 GCA_043740775.1 Ferruginibacter sp.
GTTTCTTTCCCTGTCAAAACGAAAATACAATTTATGTGCGTCTATTTTGTTTTTGCTGCCAACCGCAATCCATACCGTACCAACAGGTTTATCGGGTAAACCACCATCTGGGCCCATGATACCTGATACCGCAATCACGTAATCTGATTGTATAGCTGCCAGTGCACCCTTTGCCATTTGCACTACTACCTCTTCGCTTACAGCTCCCTTTGTTTCCAGAGTTTCTTTGGATACCTGTAATAAATCCTCTTTGGCTTTATAGGAATAACTGACAACGCTGCCATCATAAAAAGCAGACGCTCCGGGGATTGTAGTGAGTAAATGTGCAATGTAGCCACCAGTGCAGCTTTCAGCGGTACACATGGTTTTATTTTTTGCAGCCAGTAATTTGCCGGTTACTTTTTCCATTGGTTCATCCAGGTTGGTAACCAGAAATTCTTTTACCTGCTCTTGCAAGGTTTCAAAATATGCCTGTATTTCTTTTTCCACCGCCACACGGTCAAAACCTACAGATGATAACCGTAAACGCACCATGCCATAGTTGGGCAAATAGGCCAGTTGGATGTGTGCAGGCAGTTTGGTTTCAAAACTTTTTATTTGCTCTGACAAAAAAGATTCTCCAATACCAGCCGTTAATAAAGTACGGTGAGTGATGTGTGGAAATATAAAATGCGTACTTAGTTGCGGAATAACATAATCCTCCATCATACCCTTCATTTCATGCGGCACACCGGGCATACTCACATATACTTTTCCTTCTTTTTCAAACCACATACCGGGGGCGGTTCCTCTTTTGTTTTGAATCACTTTGCAGGTATCCGGAACTTCGGCTTGTTTTAAATTGCTTTCAATCATCGGGCGGTTAAGCACCGTTTCAAAAATATGTTTTACATTTTGTAAAGCAGCTTCATCTGTTACCAGTTTGCCGTTGAAATATTTATTAAGCAATGGTTTGGTAATATCATCTGCGGTAGGGCCAAGACCTCCGGTAATGAGAATTATATCGGTATGTTTACTTTCTTCATCCAATGCTTTCCATATTTCATCCCACATATCACCTACGGCTACACGCCGTAACACTTTGATGCCTGCAATGTTTAGTTGCTGTGCCATCCATGCGCTGTTGGTATCAATCACTTGCCCTATCAATAATTCATCACCTATTGTAATGATGGTTGCCTGTGTCATACTCGTGGTAAAAAGGTTAATTTTACTGCAAGATAATTCATGTATGAAAACAGTTTGTTTATTTATTTATGGGTGGTTACCATGTTTTTTGTTTGGGCAAAATATAACCATGCAACTAACTACCGGCGTAAAAAAACTGGAAGCGGATAAGCAGTTTAAACACGCCCTCATCAGCATGTATGTGGTGGATAATAAAACAGACAAAATTGTATTTGATAAAAACAGTAGCATTGGCCTTGCCCCGGCGAGTTGCCAGAAAATTATTACCAGTGTTACATCTTTTGAGTTATTGGGAAATGACTACCATTATAAAACTTATTTAACCCATGACCAGCCAATTACCAATGGTATTTTAAAAGGCAACCTGTACATTGTTGGTGGCGGAGACCCAACCCTTGGAAGCCCCCGCTGGAAAGCATCTTCAGAGGAAATGGTACTTAAAAAAATTGCGGCATGTCTTCAAAAAAATAATATACAATCTATTGCCGGAGGCATAATAGCAGATGATCATTTGTTTTCAATGGATGCTATACCCAGGGGTTGGGTGTGGGAAGATATTGGCAATTATTATGGTGCCGGTGTTTGGGGACTTAACTGGCGCGAAAACCAGTTTGATGTAACCTTTAAAACAGGGAATGCAGCAAATGATTCCACTACGATTATTGCAACACAACCAGAAGGTATTTTATCAACCTGGTCATTTACCAATTTTGTTAAAACGGGTGAGAAAGGGAGCGGCGACAATGGGTATCTTTTTTCAGCCCCTTTTGCGAAAAATATTATTGCCAAAGGAACTGTACCTCCAACGTTAAAAGGGTTTACTATTTCAGGTTCAACACCCAATCCGCCAAATCTTTTTTTGCAAACTGTTGATGCGTATTTAAAAAACAATGGTATTTCAGTGCAGGGAAAAAACTGGAGCTATACGGAACACCTGCTGAACAATCAAACGGTATCAATTCCCAATGGCATACTTATGGATTCAATCGTATCGCCTTCATTGGATTCTGTTAATTACTGGTTCCTTAAAAAAAGTGTGAACCTTTTTGGAGAAGCACTGATAAAAACAATTGCTGCCATAAAATATGGCGATGGCACTACTGATAAAGGTGTAAATATTATTAAAGATTTTTGGAGTAAAAGAGGCATTGATCCCTCCTCATTAAATATCGTTGACGGCAGTGGTTTATCACCCGCCAACAGGGTTACGGCCAGTGCATTGGTTACTATTTTAAATTATGCCAGGCGACAAAAATGGTATCCGTCTTTTTACAAAGCCTTGCCCGTAATCAACAACATTACCATGAAGGATGGCTATATCAATGGCGTTAGAACTTACGCTGGTTACATCAACAGCAATAATGGCAATGCCTATACTTTTTGTTTTATGGTAAATAATTTTGATGGCAATCCTGGCACGGTAAGAGAAAAAATATGGAATCTGCTGGATGTGTTGAAATGATGCTGACTTAAAAGCCACGGTTGATAGTGTAATTTTTTTGAAGAAGAAAGGTTTATTTTTTTTATTGAAACTAAAACCGGTATTTCGCTGCTAAACAATT
>JAYUBR010000032.1:0-2735 GCA_043740775.1 Ferruginibacter sp.
TAACAACAGGATTTTTCGTTCTTTATTTTAAGGTTCGTAAACAGCAAACTAAATTGCTGGTTAAATTTTTCAAAAGCTTTCCAGTTAATGCAATAGCAACTGCGGGGGCCATCCACACTTCCATTGATTAAACCTGCATTTTTTAATTCTTTCAGATGTTGTGAAACGGTGGATTGTGCCAATGGTAAAACGGCTACTATTTCACCACAAATACATTCGTTGTGTTCTGCCAATACTTTCAGGATAGCAATTCTTGCAGGATGCGCCAATGCTTTTGCAAATTCTGCCAGGTCTTGTTCCTTTTGTGTAAATTCTTCTTTTTTGTGAATGGCCATTATATACTCAATTTTTTAAAGCTGCAGAATAAAAAATTCTGAACTGTTTTAAACGGGGTGATGTGGTTAGTAGTAATGCACTTAATCTTTGTAAACCACTTTTGCAAGGTGCTGCTAAGTAAATTTTCGTCGTATTGCTTTACAGGTAAGCCACTGCATTTTTCAGGACCATCCGTTGAAAAAGTACTAAGGATTAATTTGCCATTTGTATTTAAGTGCTGTTGTGCTATACTTAAATAACTTTTCACTTCGTCTTCTTTTGTAAAGAAATGAAATGCAGCCCGGTCATGCCAGCAATCATACTTTATACCATCGGCAAATTCAAGTACATCCGCAACGATCCATTTTACTTTTGCAGCTTTACGGCCAAACCTTTGTTTTGCCCTTTCGATTGCAACAGATGAAATGTCCAATACAGTTATATTGCTATATCCTTTGTTAACAAGATAGTCTGCTAAAAAACTATCACCGCCTCCCACATCTATGATTGCCGCAGTTTTAGGTAATTCAAGCTGTTCTATAAAGTTGATAGAATCTTGTGGTGTTTGCTGATACCAGCTTACCTCATTCATTTGTTTTGAAGTAAAAACAGTTTCCCAATGTTGTTTTTTATTCATCTTTTAATCTTATATCGCAAATATACGATTAATAAAACGACCTGTCCAAATAAATTTTGGGCGTAAAAAAACCTCACTGCTAAGTGAGGTTTTAAAAATTAAATATGTTACAGCCTATTCTCTTCCATCCAGCAGGTTACCTAAGCCGCCTAAAATACTGCCCTCTTCTTTTCTGCCGCCCATCTGCGGTGCATACCGTATCAATCTGCCTGCAAGCCTGCTGATGGGTAATGATTGTAACCAAACCTTTCCTGGTCCGGACAGTATTGCAAAATATAAACCTTCACCCCCAAACATCCAGTTTTTTATACCTTTTATAAATTCAATATCAAAATCTACCCCGGCAGTATAGGCCACAACGCAACCGGTATCCACTTTTAAAATTTCGCCTGCCGCCAGTTCTTTCTCAATTACATAACCGCCTGCATGTGCAAAAGCAAGTCCATCACCTTCCAGTTTTTCCATGATGAACCCTTCCCCACCGAATATGCCGGTACCCAGTCTTTTTTGAAATTCAATACCAATGCTTACTCCTTTGGCTGCACATAAAAAAGCATCTTTTTGCGCAATGATTTTTCCGCCCAGTTGCTTCAGGTCAAACACAATTATCTTACCGGTATAAGGTGCCGCAAAACTTACTTTCTTTTTTCCCTGCCCTATATTGGTAAAGGCAGTCATAAATAAACTTTCACCTATCAGCAAACGCTTGCCGGCGCTGAATAATTTACCAATCAGGCTATTGTCTTGCTGCTGACTGCCATCACCAAAAATGGTTTGCATTTCAATACCATTGTCCATCATCATAAAGGCACCGCTTTCTGCAATGGCAGTTTCGTTGGGGTCTAATTCAATTTCAACAAACTGAAGTTCTTCCCCATAAATTTTGTAATCAATTTCGTGATTGGAGATCATATAATTTTTTTATAAAGATACAGTGCCGCAAAAAGATATACTATACCACACAACGATTTTATTTTACTGTTTTTAATTTTTATGTGGTTGACGGTTCAGCAAGCAGTGTGGCCACATAGCATTAATATCTGTAGCTGTTCGCCATTCTAAAAAGGGCGTCTTAAATTTTAGTGCTGGCGTTGGCATCGCTTATTTTATGATAGTTGATGTAAGAAATAATTAAGATTGCGAATACAACCAACGGAAAAATAGTTAATCCTGTTAAACCATCTATTACCAGGTGACTTATAAAAGCACTAAAAAAATCAAACATAAAACCTGCATAGGCCCACTCTTTAATAGGTGCCGGCACCTGCGGAATAATCAAAATAAGCGATCCCAATACCTTAAAAACAGTCAGCATAACCCCAAAATATGCCGGGTAACCTAAATGCCGGATGCCTTCTTTGGCCATTTCAGTTTGCGACGTTAGCGCAGGCAATACACCTTCAAATAAAAAAATTAATGTAGTGCTTACCCAAAAAATAATTTTAGCTGATTTCATGTTGTGTTGTTTTTTAATTGAATTTAAAGAGATTGATTTTTATCGAAATTAAGTAACCAGTGGTTGCCGAATTTATCTGTAAGGTCGCCAAACAATGCACCCCAAAAAGTGTTTTCCAAAGGATGCGTTGCTTTGCCTCCGGCTGCAAGTTTTTTATATTAGTTCCTGATGGATGATTCGCTGTTACACGCAAGCATCAGTGAAACTGCATTGCCTTTTATAAGCCCTTGCTCACTCACCATATCTGAGCCCATCAGCGTTAATGTTTCGTTTGTAAGTTGTGAATGTAAAATATATTTCTTCATGTCAGCAGGCATTTTTTCTACC
>JAYUBR010000033.1:0-8986 GCA_043740775.1 Ferruginibacter sp.
ATGCTGTTGATGCTGGCGCCGCCAAATTTAAAAACCTTCATTTGTAGTACTGGTATTGTTGATTGAGTGATTGTTGTAATTTATAGCGTTGCAAAAGTCGTACTTCTTACTCTTTAAACCATTATTTGGACTTGTAAAAGTTAAAGTAAAAGCCAATTTTGTAAACCAAAATCCAAAAATTAGTTTACAACAAGCCAAATTGGTTTAATTTGCAAATATTTTTTTAGAAAATAATTGTACATGCAACGCACCATCATTTCAGTTACAAACCTGCAAAAAAATTATGGAACTTTCGAAGCGGTAAAAGGTATTTCCTTTGATGTTTTTGAAGGCGAAATATTTGGTTTGCTGGGCCCGAATGGTGCAGGTAAGTCTACCACGCTGGAGATTATTGAAACCCTGCGGGATAAAACCAGTGGCGAAGTAATAGTGGATGGCATGAACCTGGATAAGGACCCGGACGGCATCAAAAAAATAATCGGGGTACAGTTGCAGTCATCGGGATTTTATCCCGGCCTTACACTGGTAGAACTGTTACATTTATTTGCAGGTTTATACAACCGGCCTGTGCAACCCATGGAACTATTGCACCTGGTAAATTTAGAAGACAAGGCAAAGAACAAATACAAAGAATTAAGCGGTGGACAAAAGCAACGTTTTTCTATTGCTACCACGTTGATCAATCAACCCAAAATTGTTTTTTTAGATGAACCTACAACCGGGCTTGATCCGCAGGCAAGAAGAAATTTGTGGGAGCTGATAAAAAGTATCCGGGCAAAAGGTACCACGGTTATTATAACCACGCATTATATGGATGAAGCCGAACAGTTGTGCGACCGTATCGCTATTTTAGATGAAGGGAAAATTATAGCATTGGCTTCACCGGATAAATTAATTGACGAGCTGGTAGCAACTGGTTTTGAAAGACCAAAGCAAGTAAAGGCGGCCAACCTGGAAGATGTTTTCATTCACCTGACAGGTAAAGAAATAAGGGAAGAATAATTTTTATTCAGGTATGAAAGTTAGTTTCATTTTAGCGCAAAGACGCTGCTTTTTTGTTTAATAAAATTGCCGAAGTACAAGAGTGCGACGCCAATGAGGCTAAATTGAAATGCAAATGCCCGGCTCATAAAAATAAAAGTTAAACAAATAAAACAGCAATATAAATTCAATTATCAATAAACATTTTAAAACAACACAATGAAGCAATTTTTTTTAGTGGCATGTGCTTTTACAATTAGTGGCATGCAGGTAAATGCGCAAACAAAAACAAAAACCATCGCCGCTGCAAAACCTGCTGTGGGTGCAGTTAAACCAACAGTAAGTACATTAAAAAGTTCGACCGATTCTTTTAGTTATGCGCTGGGCATGAACGTGGCTAATAATTTAAAACAACAGGGCATAGAGCAGATTACTTACGCTGCAATGGAAAAAGCCATGGAGGATGTTTTTAAAAAGAAAGCAGCCGCCTTAAACGAACAACAGGCTAATATGTGCATTCAGCAAAAATTACAGGCCAACGCAGCTAAAAAAAGCACGGGAGAAAAAGCAAAAGCTGTTGCATTTTTAGAAGCCAATAAAAAGCGTGCCGGTGTTATAACACTACCCAGTGGTTTGCAATATGAAATATTGAAAAAAGGAGATGCAGCATCCGCCACACCAAAAGCCGTAGATACCGTTGTAGCAAACTATGCAGGTACATTGATTGATGGAAAAGAATTTGACAACTCTTACAAAAGGGGAGAACCTTTAACCATACCGGTTGGCGGCGTTATCAGGGGGTGGACAGAAATTTTACAACTGATGCACATTGGCGATAAATTTAAAGTATTTATCCCAAGCGAACTGGGCTACGGTGAAAGAGGTGCCGGTGCCGGTATTCCCGGCGGCGCTGCATTGATTTTTGATATGGAATTGCTGGGCATTAAACCTGCTGCAGTAGCAACAGTTACAGCACCAAAACCTGCAATACCAGATACAACAAAACCACAAAACTAATATGGAAAATTTACAATATCCCATTGGTAAATATCAGCCACAGCCCTTTTCAGCAAAGCAATTGGAGCAATGGATCATTGACATAAAATATATGCCCAATCATTTGGAAAATGCTGTGATCAACCTGGATGAACACCAACTGGAAACACCTTACCGGCCCGATGGGTGGACGGTGAAACAACTGGTGCATCATGTGGCCGACAGCCACATGAATGCGTACATACGTTTTAAACTTGGCTTAACAGAAAACAGCCCGGTAATAAAACCGTATGATGAGGCTGCATGGGCACTTTTAAGCGATACCGAAAATTTGCCCATCAATGTGTCGCTCACGTTATTGTTTGCGTTACATACAAGGTGGGTAGTGGTATTGGAAAATATAAAAGAAGAGGATTGGAACAGAACCGTGTTTCATCCCGAACAAAAAAAGGAAATAACCCTGTGGCATTTATTGGGTATGTACGCATGGCATAGCCTGCACCACACGGCTCATATAACTGCTTTAAGGCAAAGAATGAATTGGTAATTTTATCCGTTTAAAAATACTTTTTTAACAGACAACTTTTAAGATGTTTGTAAGCGTATTTTTAAACGGATTTATTTTTAAATAAAACTATGCACTGGAAAATAATTTCTTCGGAATATCTCTCCAACCATCCATATTTTACTGCCCGCAAAGATGTGTGCGAAATGCCGGATGGAACAATTGTGCCGTCTTATTTTGTGGTAGAACTTCCGCCAACTGTTTGTGCGATGGCTATAACTGAAGAGGGCAATGTGATTCTTGTAAAGCAGTACCGGCACCCGGTTGGAGAAATACTGACCGAGTTACCAGGCGGATTTTCGGATAAAGGCGAAGATGTAAAAACAGCCATTGCAAGGGAATTGATGGAAGAAACCGGGTATCAATTCGCAGTGATAGATGAGGTAGGCAAAGTGGCCGGCAACCCCGGTGTATTATCCGGATACACACATTTATTTTTAGCCAGGGGCGGAAAAAAAATTAGTACACAAAGCCTGGATGATCATGAACAAATAGACATACACCTTGTACCATTGGAAGAAGTAAGGGCCATGTTGCAGCGCAATGAATTTGCCCAGGCATTGCATGTAAGTTGTATGCTGTATGCGTTTCAAAAATTAGATAGTCTGCAGGGATAGTTTTAAGTTTTTGGTCCGGGCAAAGAAGCTATGTGGATCATCCTTGCGTCGCCCTCTTTTACAGTATTGCTTTAATTGGGCTTCCCCTTCATCTTTGACCACTTGCAATTTCAACTTCTCCCACCAAAAAAACACTGCCACAAATAATAATTAAGTCATCCCTGGCTGTAGTTTTTTTAGCCGCATCAATGGCTTTATTTACATCATCAAAACAATCACCTGTTAAACCAAAAGACAATGCTTTTAATTGCAACTCCGCAGCAGGCAATGCCCTTGGTATGTGGGCATTGGTAAAATAATATTGGGCATCCGAAGGCAGCAATGATAAGATTTTGTTCACTTCTTTATCTTTTACCATGCCCAGGATAAAATGAACGGTCCGGGTTATGGTTGATTCATTTTTATGGATCCATTTTATTTGTTCAAGCACCTGCTTTATTCCATCCTCGTTGTGCGCTACATCCAGTACCAGCATTGGGTTTTGGCCAATCACATCCCAGCGGCCATGCAGACCGGTTAATAGCTTTGTATTTGCCAGGGCATACTTTTCCGCGGCATTGTTTATTGCAAATCCGTGCTGCATTAAAATGCCTTCGGCATACAATACCGTGCATAAGTTTTTTGCCTGGTAAATACCATTCAGGTCAAGGATAAAATTTTCTTTTATGTGATTGCTTGTATCAGTAACGCTGCATTGCAATGTTTGTGGGGTTACCATTATATCAGCAACAACATATTTCTCCTGCGTAAAATAAATAGGGGCATTGCATCGGGCTGCTTTGCTTTCAAAAATGGCTTTGGTTTCAGGAAGCCATTCTCCAATAATCACCGGAACGTCTGGCTTTATGATGCCCGCTTTTTCTCCTGCAATTTTTTCCAGTGTGTAGCCTAAAATATTCATGTGATCGTAGCCAATATTGGTAATGATGGAAAGGATAGGAGTGATGATATTGGTACTGTCTAATCTGCCACCGAGGCCTGTTTCAATAATGGCAATATCAACCTGCTGATGTGCAAAATAATCAAAGGCCATAGCCATCGTCAATTCAAAAAAAGAGGGTTCAATTGTCTCGGAAATGGTTTGTGTTTTTTGGACAAAATCAACCACAAAATCTTTATCAATCATTTCGCCATTGATCTTTATCCGCTCCCTGAAATCTTTTAAATGAGGCGAGGTGTACAAACCTGTTTTGTTACCAGCCTGCTGCAGCATGGCCGCCAGCATGTGGCTGGTACTGCCTTTGCCATTGGTGCCCGCAATATGTACACTTTTAAATTTTGCCTGGGGATTGTGCAGTGCATTGCACAATGCAATGCTGTTATGCAGGTCTTCTTTATAAGCCGCTGCGCCTATGCGGCTGTACATAGGCAATTGCGCAAAAAGGTATGCGATGGTTTCCTTGTAATTCATTGCTGCAAAGATAAAAGCAAAAGTGGAGAGTCAGTGGGGATGGTGAGTAGTGAGTGGTGAATCGTGAATGTAAATGGTAATGAATCGTTACGGGTAAAATATGAATTGCCGGCAGTTGATTTTTACTAAAATAAAAAAGTTGCATTTAGCCATTCACTATTGCCAATTCACAATTCACCAACTAATTCTGCACTTTAAAATTGAATAAGATGGTAGAAACGCCCCCATCAGCACTTGCAGGAAATTTAAGCCCTGCTGCTTTTCTTTTAGCGATGCCGGTAATGGTAGCATTGAATGTGGTAGTGCCTTTCGAAATGGAGCTACCGGTATAAGTTCCGTCCGAATTGTATTGTACATCGAGGTAAACTTTCGCATTTTCGCTAAAATCATCTTCAAACCTTAACGCACCCAAATTCAGGGGACGTACACCCCTGGTAACACTTACCCCACTTCTGCCGCCCGGCGTATTGCCATAACTGTCTGGCTTGCCGGAAGGATCACCGGCATCTCCTTTTCCACCGGGTTTATTTCCCTGGTAGGTATAGCCATTGTCTTCTGTGGCACCGTTGCCTTTACCGCTACCAGTGCCATTGTAAGTGGCTTTGGGCTTTTGCGGTTTGGGAGCTGGCATTACTACTGCTGGTGCCGGGTTGATTGTTTTTACTGGTTTGGTAACCGGTTCTTTGGCAATGGTGGTTGCTTTAGGAATTACTTTTTCAGGTTTGGTAACCGGTGCTGCATCTTTATCTTCATTAACATCCGGCTGAATGTCTTTGGCCGGAGGTTCGGGCGCCGGCGAAGCTTTCGCCTGCTTTGCCGCAACTTCCTGCGATGGCCCCATCTCGCCTTTAATCAATGGTTGCACTGCTCCAAAACCTTCTTTATTGTTGCCAAGGTTTATTTCAATCAAATCTTCTACCAGCGGACGAGGAGGTTGTATAATGGGCCACGTAATAAAAAAAGCCAGCAGTAACAGTACCGCAACAATAATAGCGGTATAGGTAAATGCCTTCCTGTTTTTTTCTGCTTCAAATGATGATGCGTACATAAATTGATTGTAATACAGTCAAAGTTATTTCATTAAAATTAAACGATGCAATTTGATGTGTAAATACACAATTGCTGTTAAAGCTTTAACAAAAGGTTTTGCAAAAATAAAAAAATCAGCCCAGTTTTTTATAGATGCCAATCGGTATACAATGCATCAGTCTTGCTATCAGCCACCACCTTTTTGTAATGTATAGTTTTCTTTTTTTATTTTTAATACCTTCATAAATTTGTTCCGCAGCCTTATCAACAGGGGCAACCCAAAACTGTCCGTTGCCCTTTGCCATGTTGGTTTTTATAAAACCAGGCTGTATATCTGTAATATAAACGGGTAGTTTTAATTTAAATGCTTTTATGTATAACCCTTCCAGGTAATTACTTATGTAAGCCTTGCTGGCACTGTATGCCGGAGCAAAACTGTTGCCTCTGATGGCGGCGATGGAGGAAGTGGCGGCGATATGTCCTTTGCCTTCGAGTACAAAATAATTAAACGCGAAATTTGCAATTTCTGCAAAACCATTCACATTGGTGAGCACAGTATTTTTATCAATTTCCCAATCCAGTTGTTCAGAAGGTTCACCATAACCACTGTTATAAATCAGCAGATCAAGGCCGCCGAGTTGCTGAATTAAATTTTTAATGCAGTCAATATTTTCATCATGGGTTACATCAAAACATTCAGTCAATATATTATCCGGAAAGTCCTGTTGTAAACTATCCAGCAAGGCTCTTCTCCGGCCGGTAATGCCCACCAGCCAGTTATCGGCTGCATACCTTTGAGCCAATGCCCTTCCAATCCCCGAGGTAGCGCCGACAATGATCACCTTATTCATGCACTATTTTTTTACAAATATATCGTACCCAAATCGTATAATCGTTGCTGTTATTACGAGTAAAAAAAACAGGCGTATAAATTTATTTCCTTTTAAAATAGCTAGCCTTGCACCCATAAAAGAGCCCGTAAAATTACATACCGCCATGGTTATTGCGTATTGGTATAAAATATGTCCGCTGCGGGAGAAGAAAAGGATAGAACCGATATTGGTAGAAACGTTTACCAGCTTTGCATGGGCACTCGCTTTTAAAAAATCAAATCCGAGTACACTGATAAAAAAAAAGTATTAAAAAACTGCCTGTACCTGGCCCGATAAATCCATCATAAAAACCAAGCAAAATGGCCATGATGATACCCCACCCATATTCTTTTGCGGCGCTTACAGATCGCTCAATCGCTAGTCCAAAATATTTTTTTGTATAGGTATAAATGAATACCAGTATGAGTATGACCAAGAATAAAGGTTTCATAAAAGCATTGCTTACATGTGTAACCGCCAACGAACCGGCATAGGCCGCCAGTAAGGCGATGCTGCACATGGCAGCCAGTAATTTCCAGCGGATATTTACTTTAAAGGCATATTGAAAAGCAGCAATGGAAGTACCGGTAAGCGAAGGTATTTTTGTTGTGCCCAGTAAACTAGCCACCCGATATTGTGGAAGTGTTATCAATGTAGCGGGAGTTTGCACCAGCCCGCCGCCGCCAACAATTGCATCAATAAAACCCGCCGAAAAAGCTGCAATACAAAGAATAATTATTTCCTGGTCATTCAAAGCGTGTGTTATGTGCAAACAAAAAAAAGATCAACTATTTTGTTGGATAGGAACGTTCGCCAAATAGCAGACTACCGATGCGAACCATATTGCTGCCTTCTTCCATAGCAATGGTATAATCACCACTCATGCCCATCGAAAGAACGGAGAACCCGGAATATTGATTGTATTGCGAACGCAGCTCAGCGAATTCTTTTCTCACCAGTGTAAGGTCATCAGAAAAAGATGCCATGCCCATCAGGCCGGTAATGTGAACATTTTTTAAAGTAGCACTTTCTTTCATTACTTCCGGCAATTCCGTTGCATCCAGACCAAATTTTGTTTCTTCTTTTGCAATGTGTACCTGTAGCAGGCAATTAATTACGCGGTTGTTTTTTGCAGCCTCTTTATTGATTTCCTTTAACAAATTAAAACTATCCACTCCATGAATTAAATAAACAAAGGGCGCAATAAACTTTACTTTATTGCTCTGAAGGTGGCCAATAAAATGCCAGCGGATATCCTTTGGTAATACAGCTTCTTTATCCACCAGTTCCTGAACATAATTCTCTCCAAAATCACGCTGCCCCAAATCATACAAGTCTTGTAAATCTGCTACCGGCTTAGTTTTGCTAACAGCAACCAGCGTGGTTTTGCTATTCAATTCAGTAAGTAAAGAAGTATATTTTTCTTTGTTGATGCTCATAATTTTTTTATAATAATTGTTTCATTCAAAACTTCTCCTCCAGCAGAAGGAACGTGAAAGTAAAGTGTGTGCTGATCCAGCTCATGTTGTGAAATGCCAGGCACCATCTCCTACATTTCCCTCCCCTTGGGGGAGAATAGGTGGGGCTGCTCCTCACTTCAATATACTCCTGCTAATCACAATCCGCTGCACCTCGCTCGTGCCCTCATAAATCTGTGTAATTTTTGCATCCCTCATCATGCGCTCTACATGGTATTCTTTTACAAAACCATACCCGCCGTGTATCTGCACTGCTTCTGTGGCGGTCCACATGGCAGTTTCACTGGCAAAAACTTTTGCCATGCTACTACTTAAAGTATAGTCGAGGTGTTGGTCTTTTTCCCATGCTGCTTTCAGGCAAAGCAATCTTGCACATTCTATTTTAGTAGCCATATCTGCCAGCTTAAATTGTATGGCCTGGTGATGCATAATTTCTTTACCAAAAGCCTTGCGTTGTTTGCTGTAAGCGAGGGCTCTTTCATAAGCTCCACCCGCAATGCCCAATGCCTGAGACGCAATACCTATGCGGCCACCCGCCAGGGTCTTCATGGCAAACTTAAACCCAAAGCCCTCTTCGCCGATGCGATTTTTTTTTGGCACTTTTACATCGTTGAATAAAATGGTATGCGTATCACTTCCCCTTATGCCGAGTTTATTTTCTTTAGCACCTACAACAACACCCGGCCAGTTTTTTTCTACAATAAGAGCATTGATACCGTGACTGCCCTTGCTGATATCTGTTTGTGCAATTACCAGGTATACGCTGGCACTGTTGCCATTGGTGATCCAGTTTTTTACGCCGTTTAATAAATAATAATCTCCTTTATCTTCTGCGGTTGTTTGTTGCGAAGTGGCGTCACTACCGGCTTCCGGCTCGCTCAATAAAAAACCGCCGATGTATAACTGTCCATCTTTTTTACCCTGCGCCAATGGGATTAAATATTTTTGCCGCTGTGCTTCATTGCCATATTCCTGCAGACCATAACACACCAGGCTGTTGTTAACACTCATGCAAACGCTCACGCTGGCATCTACTT
>JAYUBR010000034.1:0-2729 GCA_043740775.1 Ferruginibacter sp.
TCCGCTATCCCCGATAAATAAATCCCCTGTTGGGACAGTTTTAGCACCGGTTCGTCCTTGCAGTATTTGTTTCGATGTTTTCAAATGGTATGTTTATAAAGTCTTTTCAATGAACGCATTTATAGCGCCGTTTTATTGAAAAACATTCGGGCAATATTCAGGAAAAAATAAGTTTTAAAGTGAGCAAAGCCATCGTTGTGTAAAGCAGTGCAGCAGTATTATAATAAAAGCGGTGGACGGAAAAAATATACTATACGAAAAGACAACAACAAAATAGTTTTCATCGTGGGTTAGCAGTCCGGGCAAAACACCCGGCTGCTTTTTAAAATCTGTTTCAATCAATTTTCACTGTCATAAATATTTATCAATTTTTAAAAAACAAAACTTAATAAAATGAAAAAGTCAACAATTACTATTGCTTTGCTTTTATCAGGCACAATTATTTTTAGCCATTGCAGCAGTAATACCGAATCTAAAACTACTGAAGTTAAAACGGTGGCAGAACCGGCAAAACCTACCGATGCAGCGTTAGCAAAAAAAGGCAAATACCTGGTTGAAATAATTGGATGCAACCATTGTCACTCGCCCAAAAAAATGGGACCGAACGGACCAGAAATTATTTCAGAGCTGCTGTTATCAGGTTTTCCATCAGACAGGCCGATGGTGACCTTTGATAGTAAGTTGGTTAAATCATCTGGCTTTGCAATGTTTTACCCGGACTTAACTGCCGCTGCCGGACCATGGGGCGTTTCATTTGCTGGCAACCTCACTCCTGACGCCACTGGTACAGGTAGCTGGACATTTGAACAATTCAAAACAGCGCTTACAAAAGGAAAATTTAAAGGACTGGATGGCGGCCGTACCCTTTTACCCCCAATGCCATGGCAGGGTTTCGCAGCAATGACCGATGAGGACATTCAGAGTATCTGGGCTTACTTAAAAAGCATTCCACCCGTAAAAAATATGGTGCCTTCACCGATAACACCTGATAAAATGTAATACCGGTTTATAATTGTTTATAAAAAGTTTTTCTCATTCAAACAAATCTTAAAAAAAAATGACAAAGTTAAAAACGATCGTAAACTCACTACTGGCAATAGGCTTGGCCAGTGCCATTTTTTCCTGCAACAGCAATACCGAAACGGCGAAAGAAGAACCAAAAAAAATGGCAGACAGCCCTGTGGTATCACAACCGGCTGCGCCAACACCTGTGGCTCAGGCTCAGGCACCTGCTCCGTTTACGCCTTTTGATATAGCGGAAATATCACACAAAGTAAAAGACTATGCTAAATGGAGACTCGTATTTAATAATGACTCCGTTAACCGAAAAGCTGCGGGAATGGAAGATTTAGTGGTGAGCAGTGTTATTGACAACAACAATGATATCGAAATAGTATTAAAGGTATCCGACATTCAAAAAGCAAAAGACTTTGCTGCAAATCCCAAGCTGAAAGAAGCTATGGAAAAAGGCGGGGTGATTTCAAAACCTGCTATTGAATTTTTTCATGTAATAAGATTCAATCCAGATTCAAAAGAAAAACAATGGGTTGAGGTAACGCATAAAGTAAAAGACTTTGAGGCCTGGTTAAAAGTTTTTGATGGCGAAGGTACCGCCGGCAGGGCCAGCCAGGGTTTGATTGATGTTGTACTTGCCCGTGGGATTACTGATTCCAACATGGTACAACTGATATTCGATATCAAAGACATGGCAAAAGCAAAAGCATCTATCACTTCTGAAGACAAGAAAAAATTAATGATGGGTGCCGGAGTTATCGGTATGCCAAAAATTATATTTTATAAAGCAGCAGACTAAAAAAGTAGTTTTTAATAAATACTTTGTAAAGATGATCATGCTTCCAAAAGTTTCAGTTTTATATAAATAAACCCAGTTTTTTTACTATTAAATCAAATCAAAATGAACAGCAATTTTCTTTCTAAAATGAAGAACCTTTTTCTTCTGTCGATGCTCATCCCTTTTATGGGAATAAGCCAAACCAAAAATGTGGTGACAGCCCAAAGGCTATTTCCAAAAATGGACAAAGTACTTGAATTTGAAAAAGCATTGGCAGCACATGCCCAAAAATACCATACCGGCGATGTTATGTGGCGGGTGTTTCAAATCCAGTCGGGGCCTGACGCAGGCGGCTATCAAGTTTCTGAAGGCCCAACAACCTGGGAAGCACTTGACATAAGGGGCAACCTGGGAGAGGCACACAATAGTGACTGGAATAAAAGTGTGGCCGTAAATTTAACAGACAGGATGTCTGTCAGCTATTCTGTTTACCAGGATTCTTTGAGCACAGTGGCTTTAGGCGATTTTTCCGATAAAATAGCCGTAGCACATGTATATCCAAAAATTGGTAAAAATTTAAAAGTAAGAAACCTGATAAAAAAACTTAAAGCAGGCTGGGTAGCCGAAGGATCTACCATTGCTGTTTATGCAGCCAATTCTTCAGGGCCTGCTCAGTTTATTATTGTTACCAGGTATAAGCAGGGGCTTAAAGAAAAGGCCCTTAATTTCCGCAAACCATTTAAAGGAACTTATGAAAGTGTTCATGGAGAAGATTCTTTTGAAGATTACCTTGATGAACTAAGCAATGATGTAAGTGAGATATGGAGCGAATTACTTTTTCTCCGGAAAGACCTTGGCTCTAAATAATTATTTTCTAAAATAAAAATTATGCAAACAATCATCGCACGCCACAAAGTTGGCGACATCAACGAATGGC
>JAYUBR010000035.1:0-8975 GCA_043740775.1 Ferruginibacter sp.
GCGTTTTGTTGTTTGCATAAAAATGTTTTTAGTTCATGCAAAGCAAAGCCTCTTTAATCTTAAAAAGGCTCACTAACTACCGTAGGTTTAGTACAACAAGCGTTCTCCTTATATCTTTCCGGATCATCTATTTTATTATTTATTTCCTTTAAAATGGCCGATTTATCTAATACTACATCCGAAACTTTAAATATTATAGTATGTACTTTTTGTTTTGAATCTAGTACCGGTATTAATAAAGGTTGCGGCTGATAATAAGTTGAGTAAGGATCAAACCGCGGAAAAAGTTTTGGTTTCTGATTATCGAGTGCTACCAGGTATTGACCGCAGCCTGGGCCTATTATATCGAATAAGCCAATCATTCGTCCCTTAAATTTTACTTGTATGGATGATCCGGGTTTAGTTGATTTAACTAAATAAGACAATGTCTTTGGCATTAACCTTGCCACTGAATCATCTACTAACTCCCATGACCCGGTTTTACGAAGATCAGAGACTGAAATCATTTGAGCTTCTTCCCAATTGTTTATTGTGAATGGCTTCACTAACTTATTCATCACCTTTGTATTTGAGCGATTGTGGGCAATTAATTGTAGCGATCTGGACAAAGCTTCTGTATATAACCGATGCCCGGTTTCAGCATAAGGATGAACGTTATCAGGAGAGAAAACAATTTTCCCCGGATATTCATTTAATTTCCCTTTAAAGATTAGTTTCCCGTTTAAGGACAAAGCAGCCACTTCCATTCCCATATTGATTGAAGGAATTCCATAATGTTGTGCAATATCTTCCATAGCACTGGAAGACACAGGCATTCTTCCTTTTTGCAATGCAGGTAGCATTAGAGCTGCTAAAGTATAAACAAAGCAAATATCAATATGAGAATTATACTTCCATGTTTGCCGGACAATTCCTTCCATAGTCTCATGGATAAGTTTAGGAGACATTTCTCCATCATTAACTGCAAACTCGATGAAAATAAGATCTGGGTTTAATTCCAATACTTGTTTCCTGAGCCGGAATACTCCAAAGTCGGAACCCGTTCCTCCAATACCTGCATCTATGGATTTAATTGAAGCAAGGGGATATTGCTTTTGTAACCAGGAAGCCGAATGCTCACGCCAACCATCAGAAGCTTCTGTTATGCTTCCACCTAAATACGCAATGGTTACAGTTTGTCCTGCCTGCAGTTTCTGAAAAAAATTTGGCAGTCCGTTTCTAATTCGGCACTCTCGAGCAACTGATAAAGAGTCACTTTGCGCATAAACAAAGACGCTTTGGAAGAATATTGCTAAAAAGAAACAGAGTTTCAAGATTATATGTCCCCGTAAAATCGCTAAATAAAGTTTATTCATAATGGTAATTTATTCGTTAAGTTGTCTTTTTTAAAATTGCTAAATAGCTTATTCTTAATACTTATTTACCCGTACTCAAACAATAAAAATCTTATATACATAAAAATGTTTTTTTCTTATATAAAAAAATACAAAACCAACAACCGGTTATAGTTTCTTACTTACTGAATAAGGTGCTGCAACGCCCGAAATAAATAAGAATGGTGGGAAGATCAGGTCATAAAAATGAAAACCATTCCATGCCGGATGTTCCACTTGGTCAGAAATCGTAATCATAACAGGTGAGTCGGTTGCCTTGGCAGCACTCCTTACTATTTCATCGGACCCCATTATCCAAATCATATCAAAACCACGGAGAGCATCAAGAGAATACCAACGTTGTCTCGCAATAGTTTGAGTCATATAAATGTTAGTTTAAAACAATAATTAATGATAGTGCCATATTACTTATAATGAATAATAAGTAAATTCTTTTTATTCCTTTCACCTCCTACATTAATCGCAGTCTCAATAATTCCTTTATCAATATTATATTTCCATTTATTTGTGGGCATCGGCTTACTATTAAGAATAATTTTATAAGGTTTGGGAGATATTATCTCTAACAGATAGACGCGGTTTAATGGCATGTGTTCATAATTACCTGTCCCTGAATTAATCATGAATTCTATACTTTTATTATTCTCTTTGCATTCAAAATAAGTTTTTAAAAATGCACCTTCATTATATTTAAAGCTTATTCCGTCATCTTCATATAAAGTATAATTTGATTTTCCTTCAGGATATATTTTGACTATTAAAGTATCCGCAGCCCTTTCATTCACATATTGCATGGTTTGTTGATAAGGAATAATAGCACCCGCTTTAATAAAGAGAGGACCACCTCTAGTGGGGGGCACGTTATAATTGATTTCTCTCTTTCCTTGATATTTTTTGCCAGTCCAATAATCAATCCATTTGCCTTCCGGTAGATAAACTTTGTTGGTAAAAGCACCTACAAGTAAATTGTCTCCAAACATATATTCCGTGTTATTATCCTGGATGGACAGATCACCGGGGTATATCAATGGTAATGCCCTGGCTATTGGCATGCCTGTTAAAGCGCCATGAAGTGCGGTAGAATAAATGTAAGGTATAAGGCTATACCTTAATTGCGCATAATACCTGAACATTTCTTTATCTGCCGGACTGAAGAACCAGGGATGAAAGATATAGCTCCAACTATTAACTTGTGTCCATGGTAATAAGAAGCCCATGTGGATAGCAGGTGCCATTGGATATACCTGCTCAAGGACATCGCATGACACATTCATATGTCCGGTCATGCTATGGTTTAATATATCATAAAGAACTTTTTTCCCGCCTCCGTTATCACCAACTGTTGACGCAGACCAATGTTGGATTCCGGCATAACCTCCACAATAATGATAGAAGGGGCGCAATCCTGTATGATTCTTATAAACTTTCAGCAATTGCTTGGGTAATAGTACCTGGTTAACCATGTGCATATCCTTGTCTGTTAAACCATTATAATACTTTCGATCAGGATGCTCATCCAAAGTACGTCCCGGATCCAATTTAAAACCCTGGACACCCTGATCAATAAATTTAATAAGATGAGGAAACCAATGCTCCAGACCAGACAACGGTTTTCCATTTTCTTCAGCTAACCTATCTTCTTCTTCTATACTCAAATCCTGATCTGCACAAAGCCATAATGCCAATTTAAAACCCTGGTCTTTTAGCCGCTGAACAAAAAGCGGGTGTTTTGTGTCAGCATTTTTCCATGTCCATGAAAGGTCCGCTATAAATTTTTTATCATCCCAGACTTTTTTAGTTGAAAAATCATAATTCTGTTTCATCCATTGTGGCTCTAACCAATAAATATCACAAGGAATTTTTTCCTGTCGGAACCGAAGTGCATTTTCAAGGACATTGAATTGATTCTCCATTGTATTACTACCGAAAGCTAATCCATAAGCCCATTTAGGTAATAAATATGGTTTACCGGTAATTATGGTATACTCACTCAACATGTCTACCATACTATTTCCCGTAATCAAATAAAAATCATTTTCATCAGAATTGCCCAAGATATAAAGTTTGTCTTTTTGATAAGAACCTATATCAAAAAAATGTTTTTTCGTGGTATTATTAAAAATACCCCACCCATTAGTGCTCATAATAAAAGGAGATGGAGCTTCAGACTTTTGATAATTCACCCATATCCTCACTGCTTCCCCTCTATGTTGAATGTGTTCCCTGCTAGCACTGCCTAAACCATAAAAGCGTTCAGTTGGATTTAATGAAAAACTTAAAAAATTCGTTTCCTTATCAATCTCAGACTCATACCCCGCATCAACAGACTCAATGTCAGAATCCTTTGCTGTATCGCCAATAATATTACCTGATGCCTTTTCTGTACGAAAATAGCCGGTTAATGAATTTTTTAAAAGTCCGATTTGGTTCTCATCAACATTTAATGCTGTTTGCACCTGTTGAACCAGCACCTTGCCTGTCCCATCTTTTAAGGTAAGTTTTCCTAAGACTTTATTGATGATTAGTTTTGTCTGCGCAGTAGTTATGGTAGTCTCATCACCCGAATCTTTGCGGTCAAAAGAAACATTAGTCCAATCCTTTTTTAATATATTATACTTTTCCAAAAGTGATTCATTAAAAATGCTATCTTTTCTTACCCTTATGCGCACAATCGATGCATCACAAACCTGGATCTGAATATACTGGCTATTAACTAATCCAATAATAAATGGATTTTTATAAAAATGATTAATATTTTGGGCAATTAATGAAAGGCTAAATGGCAAAAAGCAAATTTGTATAATTACAAATTTAGCAACGTTTTTAAACATATTTATTATTAGTGTTATTTTCATAGTGAACAAAAGTGTTCTTTGGGATTATTGTTTGTATTGTGTTTCATCTGATTTTAGAATTGCTAACAATCTTTGCGCCCCGCTTTTATTAGGAGTTATTGAATAACCACCAGTTTTCCGTTAGATATGCGTTCATTATTATTAACGAATTGGTAGAAATAAACCCCTTTTGTCAATTCACCTTGCGAAATGATTGTTACGTTCTTAGTGATAGAAATTATTTTCACTTCCTTTCCGCTTTCGTCATATACTTTAAGAACTGCATATTTCAGAATTGTTTCGGGGGAAATTTTTAAAGTAAAGTTCCTATTGAAAGGATTAGGATAAATTGATATGGCAGTTTGTCTCTTATCATCAACAGTTTTTTTCTCATCTTTAACAGTTTCAAGAATCCTCGCTGTCGTTGATGTACAACCAGGACCAACTAATTTCCAAGCCCGTACATAATTGATCACTAAAGAATTAGTCTTTCCTGTAGGGGTTGTATTGTTGGCGCCACCAGCAGCACTCAACGCGAGGTCTAATAAAATATACATTGGAGAAGACATACTTTTCACAACGGTCGCAACCAGGGTACCATCAAAGTAAAAACTAGCCTTACTTGCGTCCCACTGTACTCCATACTTGTGGAAGGACGAGGAAAGATCACCATTATTGCCAACATAATTAGAATAACCAGAACCATATCCGGCACCTACTGGGAAAACGGTTGCCTCATACGCAATAGGATGAAAATTTGCATTTGCCCAATAATTACTTCCTGTGGTGTCACCATAGGTTTCAAATATGTCCACTTCAGGCCAATCTACGTTACCGGTTGACGGTCCAGGATTTCCAAGGAGCCAGAATGCAGGCCATATACCCTTTCCGTACGGACTTTTCAGTTCAGCTTCGAAGTATCCGTATGATTGACTGAATTTACCTTGTGTAACTACGGTACGAGTAAAAAAATTTTGGGTAGCATCGCGCTGTGGCCAGATTTTGAGAAATCCATTCTCTACCGTATAGTTTTTTGTTGCATTTGAATTCTCATACCAGATGTGATCAGTCCAAACAGCCGGGTTCAAACTTGTGCCATTGAACTCATCATCGAACGTCATCGTATATTTGGTAGGATCCTGTCCAAAAGGAGCAACACAAACACACTGCGCAATACTACCTATGGGTAATAGTAGAATCATTCCCTTAATAAAAAGAAATGTAATTTTCCAAATTTTTTTCATGATTTTTGTTTTAAATCATACTGCGCAAGGAACAAAACAGTAAATCATTTAGCTTGAAAAACTCACTAATTTACCCCTTGCTGAGTATAATGTTATGATTTATGAAGTAATGTTCTTATAAATGATTTATTGATTAATAGCCGGGGTTTTGTTTCAAAACATTAGTTCCATTATTTCTACTTAAATCTATTTGAGTTTGGGGAATTGGGAAATATTCATTTTTTGCCTTTTTAAATGTAGCCCCTTTCAATATCTGGTAATCAAATGTACCAAGCTCATGGCCAATGTATGCATTTAATAGATCTGTCATATAACCGGTGCCATTATCCCAGCGCTGCAAATCGAAGAAGCGATGCCCCTCCATGGCTAATTCAATTTTCCTTTCAAAACGTACAGCTTTCCTTGCATACTCCTGGCCGTTTTGCGTGAATTGACCGGCATATAATCCTACTTTATAATTTGCAGCAGGCGTATTTGTAAACCCTTTTAATGGATCATTTTTATCAGTGTAAGTATGAACAAAACCAGTTGGATTGGCAGCACGGGCCCTCACCTGATTTACATAGATTTCTGCCTGGCTCAAACTTCCTACTTCTACCTCTGCTTCAGCAGCCCAGAGTAAAATATCTGCAAAGCGAATCATTACATAATTATTCGCCGTAACATTACCGGCCCCCCAGCCATCGTATATATCACTGGTAGTAGTGGCCTGTGCCTGATAATAAATGTTTTTAATAGGAACGTAGGGGCCTGCCTGCGCCTGGGCACGTATCCATGGCAATCCTGGCATTATACCCCAATCAAGATAAGGAATGCCCCTTCTTCCTGAAGTCCAATCCAAACGGGCATCTAAAGGCCCTGCGTAAGGAGTAAAGGCAACGGCCCCGTCTACCCCCATATCGTTCTTGATATTTGAATCGTTCCAGGTATCAAGTAAGGGGAGGCCGGTAACAGGATCGGTTTTAAATGAATTAACCAGACTAAAAGATGGCTGATAAAATCCGCAGCAGGTAGCAGGACCACTTCCGGGGAAATTCAATAAATCGCCTGCATTACCATTATGTCCCGCTGCACCGTCATTTACAGACATTTGCACTGCAAATACAGATTCGGAATTATTTTTTAAAGACGGATTAAAGTTATCTCCATACTTAGGAAGGAGTTCATATTTATTGCCTGAGGAGGTAACACCATTATTAATCAAATCAGTCAATAAAGTTTTAGCCTCCGTATATTTATGTTGAAACATATAAATCTTCGCCAAAAATGCCCTTGCCGCCCATGAATTTACCCTTCCTATCTGGGGTTGAACAGCTTTTAAATTAGCCGCCGCAAATTGAAAATCTGCTTCAATTTTAGGATAAATTGGCACTTCATTAGAAACATTATAGTTTCCATTTTCAAAACTTATATTTTCATCTACATAAGGCACATTCTTCCATATTTTTGCAAGTTCAAAATGATAAACAGCTCTTAAAAATATTGCTTCAGCCTTTATCTCAGTTGCCTCTGCACCTGAAATAGAACCATCAGTTACTTTAGCCAGTACACGAAGTGCATCGTTCGCACGCTGAATACCAGCGTATAATGCTCCCCATTTAATGGGTAAATACATATTTGTTGGATCAACTTTATAGCTCTCTATTAATTCAATGCTTGTAATATCCCCATACTCCGAACCTTTGTGGGCATCATCGGAAGCTACCCCTCCAAAGATCCAGTTACTAACTGCTGATCCCTCATTAGAACCCGGACTGCCCTCTCCATCTAATAAAGAGTAAGCGCCAATTAATAAACCATTAACACCAGCTTTGGTTGCCAGCGTATTTTCACTGATGGGGCCTAAAGGCTCCTTTTCAAGAAATCTTTTTTTACAAGCAACCGCTATGAAAAGCAGTGCCAAGAAACTTGAAATAATAAATTTATAATGTAATTTTTTCATCTTACTTAAATTTTCAAAAAGTGATAAAATTAAAATGACAGGTTAAGTCCAACAATTAAGTTTTTCTGGTTGTTAGGATAATTTCCATAATCAATCCCAAAGGTTGAGCTACTGCCACTTAATTCGGGATCTAAGCCCTTGTACTTGGTAATGGTAAATAAGTTTGCTGCCTGTATGTATGCCCTAAACTCATTTATACCAAGCCTTTTTAAAACCGTGGGCTTAATGGTGTACCCCAATATTATAGACCGGCATTTAAGGAATGATCCATTTTCCATATAGTATGAATTAGCAACACCAGATGTGCTAAAGGTATTTGACAGTTCAGCTTTTGGTGTTTTTGCATCTAAATTCTGAGGGTTCCAGGAATTATATAGGAGATCATTGCTCTTGCCACCAATAAAACTGCCAAAGAAATCAGTATAATAACGAACGTGATTAAGCACATCATTCCCTTTTGACCCATAAAATATTGCAGAAAAATCAAAGCTTTTATAGTTAGCACCGAGATTTACGCCATAGGTAAAATCTGGATTGGGATTACCAAAAAACGTACGATCATCAGGAGTGATTTTACCATCCCCATTTACATCACGGTATTTAAATCTTCCCGGTGCAGCATCTTCCTGGGTTGGGGAAGAAGAAACATCTCTATCATCTCTGAATAGCCGCTCTACCTGATAGCCGAAAAAAGACCCAACGGGATGACCTACCTGGTTACGTACCAGGTTACCTAAACTTGAACTGGCTACATCAAAATATTCACCAGGAATATTTACAACTGTATTTTTATAGGCAGTTACATTTACTCCTATGTTATATTGAAATTGCTCGCTGTTACCCCCACGGCAGGCTGCTGTAATATCCCATCCTTTATTTTGAATGTCGCCTATGTTAATAGTTGGCGCATCAGCGCCGCCTGCAGTTAAAGGCAATGGTTGCGGAAATAATAAGCCATTAATTGATTTTTTGTACCACTCAACCGATACATCTATCTTATTAAAAATTGTTGCATCAAATCCAATATTCGTTATTATGTCCTGCTCCCAACCTGTTTTTGGGTTACCGTTTGAAGCCCTGTAAAAACCCTGTACAGTGCTGTTACTTGTTCCATTAATATCATAATAAGAGTTTTGAAAATTGGAGTTAAATAAAGTATAGGCATTGTTGGTACCCACATTATTTTGTGAACCTAATTTGCCCCAACTTCCTCTAAGTTTAAAATCATTGATTTGAGTTACATCTTTAAGGAATGCTTCATTCGATACCCTCCAACCCACAGAAAAAGAAGGAAAAACACCAAATCTTTTTTCCGGGCCAAACTGAGACGATCCATCTCTGCGAACAGTAGCTGAGAGTAAATACCGGTCGTCGTAAGCGTAATCTAAACGGCTGAATAGAGAATACAAAGAAAAGTCGTAAGCGTAACTATAGTTGGTTATACTTGAAGTACCATTACTTAATACAAGGTAAGCAGGACTTGTAGAGAAAAAATTGTTTGCTCCACCACCGACGCCCCTTCCTTTGCTGTTTATAGCTTCCGAACCGCCCAGTACTTTCA
>JAYUBR010000036.1:0-2727 GCA_043740775.1 Ferruginibacter sp.
GGTGTACGTTTAATTTCATAATCGCTTTATTGCCGGTGGGAATAAAGTCACTCAATCAAAAAAAGTTTTACCATGATTACCAGATATGCAGGAATGCTTATAGCATTGCTTGGAGGGCATTTTTTTGCCGCTGCGCAGACAGAAATAAAAAAGATTACGGCCGTAAGGTCCAGCGCTGTTTTTAAAATTGATGGCGACCTAAATGAGCCTGCATGGAAGACTGCACCTGTAGCTACTAAATTTATAGAGCTAAGGCCCAACACCTTTGCAAAGGAAGATGAAGCAAACAAAACCGAAATATTTATTGTATACAATAACCAGGGAATTTATTTTGGCGGCTACTGCCATGAAAAAAATAAAGACAGCATTGCAACAGAATTGGTAGGCAGAGACAATTTTGGCAACAACGATTTTATTGGTGTTGTGCTGGATACTTATCTTGATAAAATTAATGGTTTTGAATATTTTGTTACGCCGCTCGGCGAACAGATGGATGCCAAAGCAATACCGCAAGACAACAATGGCAACTCAGAAGATTTTTCCTGGAACAGTGTGTGGCAAAGTGCCTCCAAACTACAGGCAGATGGATGGAGCTTTGAAATGTTTTTACCTTATTCCGCTTTACGGTTTAGTAAAAAAGATGTGCAAAGCTGGGGCCTTAATATTGTAAGAAGAAGAAACAAAAGTGGCCAGCAATTATTCTGGAATCCGATTGATCCAAAGGTAAATGGCTTTCTAACACAGGAAGGTATTTTAAGCATCCCGGATAAAATAACCCCGCCTGTACGGTTGTCTTTTTCTCCTTACTTCTCAAGCTATGTCAACAATTACCCTTACAATACTTCGGATGTAAAAAATACCACCTATGCATTTAATGGAGGTATGGATATTAAGTATGGCATTAACGAAAGCTTTACGCTGGATGCCACGCTGGTACCTGATTTTGGACAAACGCAAAGCGATAACCGGGTTTTAAACCTAAGCCCTTTTGAAGTAAAATACAATGAGAACAGAACTTTTTTTACAGAGGGGACCGAGCTGTTTAACAAGGGTAATTTATTTTACAGCAGGCGTATTGGTGCAACGCCCATACATTATGGAGACGTCAACGGTATGTTGGACCGTACGCAGCACATTGACAAAAATCCTACTGAAACCAAGCTATTAAATGCCATAAAAATTTCTGGTCGTAACAAGAACAAACTGGGTATTGGCTTTTTTAATGCCATTACCCAACCCATGTATGCAACAGTAGAAAATGATAAAGGGCAGAAGCAAAAATTTTTAACCAATCCGCTTACCAATTTTAATATTTTAGTTTTGGATCAAAGCCTTAAAAATAATTCATCGGTAACTTTGGTAAACTCAAATGTAATACGAAACGGCAAAGATTACGATGCAAATGTTACTGCCGCATTATTTAATTTATACGATAAAAAAAACAGGTGGAATTTGAATGGTAATGCTTACTCAAGCACCATCTTCAGCAATAAAAATACTACGGGATATAAATATGGTGCCGGCTTTGGTAAAGTAAGCGGCAGCTTTAATTTTTCAACAACATTACAGGTGGTGGACGATAAATTTAATCCCAACGACATGGGTATTCAATTTTACAACAACAACATCAACATCTATATTTATGCCGGCTATTCTATTACCAAACCAACCAAATGGTTTAACCGGTTATTTAATAATTTCAATTTTAATTACGATCAGCTTTTTATACCGAGGGCTTATCAAACCCTTAAGTTTAATTACAATGGCCATCTGCAATTAAAAAACTTATGGTGGGTAGGATTATTTACAAATGTATCGCCAAAAGGAAATGATTTTTATGAACCCAGGGTAAATGGCAGGCCTTTTAAAAGCCCGTCGTACTTTACACAAGGGGCATTTGCAGAAAGCAATCCAGCAAAAAAATATAGTATAAGCCTTGCTGCCATGATTGGCAATACTTATCTTTTTAATTCAAAAGAACTGTATGTTGATTTTACCCAGAGCATGCGTTTCAGTAATAAGTTTTCAATCACCCATTATATCAACTTAGATCCTATCAGCAATAATGTTGGCTTTCCCACAAGCAATAGCAGCAACGGTTCAGACGGAATTTATACAAATGAAACCTTGTTGTTTGGCCGCAGAAACCGTATGACGGTTGAAAACCGGTTGAATTTCAAATACAGTTTTAATAATAAAATGTACATCACCATGAGGGTGCGGCATTATCTTGGCACTGTAACGTATAAAGAATTTTTTATTCTGAACCAGGGAGGTAATCTTGATGCAATTCCTTCCGGCAGCAATGCCATTAAACAGTACATCACCAACAACCATAACTTTAATAATAACTATAACACATTTAATGTGGATATGGTGTATAGCTGGCGTTTTGCACCCGGCAGTGAGTTTAATATTGTATGGAAGAACGGTATTAATACTTACGCAAGAGATGTGATAAATGGCTATTTTAAAAATTTTAACAACACCATTGCTGCACCGCAAAGCAACAGTATTTCAGTAAAAATTCTTTACTACATTGATTATCTGCAATTGCAAAAAAAGAAATAAAAAGGCTGCCTTTTTTTGTAGGCTGCTTTTTTTAACCAATGAATTTTATTTCAACATTAAATTATTCACCGGTTTTTGTAACAGGTATTTGTAGATGAATTCCGTTTTTAGATTCAAGTAGTGCAGCCATTTATTACCACCCCAACCATGCCTGCC
>JAYUBR010000037.1:0-8969 GCA_043740775.1 Ferruginibacter sp.
AAGGCATTGGTGATTATAGCCGCTAATATCAGCTTGCCTCCCATGATACCCATCATTATTTTTGCAAGCTATAAAACAGGCGCTTTCTGGATGGCGAACAATGCCTTGCAGATGGGCTTCAGCAAGTCTATTTCATTAGAGTCTGTTAAGCAAAACCTGCAACAATATATTTATGGAAGTATAACCCTGGCAATAATAACAGGTATTTTTTTCGGGTTGCTGGCTTTTTTATTATTGAAATTTTTTAAAATAAAACCGACTCAGGCCAAAATAAGCTGACTGGTACATGGAACAATTATTAATTGCGATATACAACTTTTTTAGAAAAAACCGGACGGCGTTATTCATTACGCTTGCCGCAAGTTTTTTGTTAACGGGTTATTTTGCCATGCAGGTAAAATTTGAAGAAGACATTGCCAAGATATTACCGAAAGATAAAAAGATTGAAAAACTTACGGAAGTTTTTCAAAATTCAAAATTCATGGATAAGCTGGTGGTTACGGTATCATTAAAAGATACTTCGGCTACTGCCCGGCCCGATAGTCTGGTTGCTTATGCAGATGTTTTGGCAGAAAAAATTCAGCAAAAACTAAACCCCTACATCCGTAAAATAAATGCCAAGGTAGATGACGGCCTTGCAATGGAATTATTCAGTACCGTTAGCGATCATTTACCCATTTACCTGGATGATAAAGATTACCGCTCGATTGACACGTTGATAACCCCAACAAAGCTGAAAGAAACGCTGCAGCAGAATTTCAGAACATTGGCTTCGCCCGCCGGCATTGCGCTAAAAAATATAATCAGCAACGACCCTGTCGGCATCACCTTTTTAGGCTTAAAAAAATTGCAGCAATTACAGTACGACGAAAACTTTGAACTGTACGAAAACTATGTAATAACAAAAGATCAGCAACACCTGCTTATTTTTATCACACCTGCTTTTGCGCCCAATAATACCGGCAAGAATGCGCTTTTGCTGGAAGAGCTCGATAAGATCATTGATGAGTTGGAGGGTAATGAATTTAAATATGCAACAGCAACTTATTTTGGCGCAACAGCAGTATCGGTGGGCAATGCATTGCAATTGCGAAAAGACACTTTGATTACACAGGGAATAACCGTGCTTTTCATCATTATTTTTTTAGGCATTTATTTTAGCAAAAAAAGCGCTCCCATCATAATCATGCTGCCGGTTTTATTTGGTGTATTATTTTCATTGGCAGCTATTTACTTTATCAAAGGCAGCATCTCTGTGATAGCGCTTGGTACAGGGTCCGTCGTATTGGGCATTGCCGTCAATTATTCGTTGCATGTGTTTAACCATTACAGGCATACAAAAGATGTTCACCAGGTAATCAGGGATTTGGCAATGCCCATGACGGTGGGCAGCTTTACTACCATCGGGGGGTTTTTTTGTTTAGAGTTTGTAGAATCTGAAATGCTGAAAGACCTGGGATTGTTTGCCGCATTCAGCCTGATAGGCGCATCGCTTTGTTCGTTGATTTTTCTGCCACATTTTATTGCATCTAAAACACAGCAATCCCCTGCAAAAAACACAACGCTGTCTTTTATAGATAAGCTGGCGGCTTACCGGCCCGAATACAATAAATACCTTGTCATCATCATTTTTGCCGCAACCATTTTTTTTGGATATTGGGCAAAAAAAGTAGAGTTCGAATCTGACCTGAACAGGATGAATTTTATGTCGGCCAAATTAAAAAAGGCAGAGCAGGACCTCAACAGAATCAATCAATATTCACTCCAGTCTGTTTACCTGGTAACCGAAGGAAAAACCCTGGACGAAGCGTTGATACATAACGAAAAATTAGTTACACAAATCCAGGCACTCGAAGCAAAAAATATTATCAGAAAACATTCTGGTGTCTCTTCACTCATCATTTCTGATTCGTTACAAAAAGCAAAGATTGCCCAATGGAAAAATTACTGGACACCAGCAAAAAAAACTTTATTGTTTGCAACGCTGCAACAGGAGGGAGCCCCATTAAAATTCAGCGCTACTGCTTTTGATAAATTTAAAGTTTTGCTGGATAAAAATTTTGAACCAACAGATGGCCAGGCAATGGCCGGTGTCCGCAAAAATTTCCTGGATGATTATATAACAGAGAAGCCAGGAAAAACAACTGTTGTAACATTGGTAAAAGTTTCGCCAGAAAATAAACAGGCCGTGTACAAAGCATTTGAAAACGAACCAAACACAACGGTATTGGATAAACAATACCTGGCGGGCCGGTTTGTACAGATCATCAATAATGATTTTACAAGCATTGCTGTAATGACATCTTTACTGGTGTTTGTTGTGTTGCTTATTATGTATGGGCGCATCGAATTAACGCTGGTTTCCTTCATCCCCATGTTCATTAGCTGGATATGGATACTGGGTATCATGGGCATAACGGGCATGCAGTTCAACATCATCAACATCATCATATCGGCACTTATTTTTGGTTTGGGCGATGACTATAGTCTTTTTATAATGGATGGTTTATTGCAGGAATATAAAACGGGAAGAAAAAATTTATCCTCTTTTAAATCCTCCATTCTTTTATCGGCCATTACTACCATTGCAGGCCTCGGTGTGTTGATTTTTGCAAAGCATCCGGCATTAAGATCAATTGCCATCATTTCTATTACAGGCATTGTTTGTGTGGTTATCATGGCCCAAATATTGATCCCTTTTTTCTTCAATGTTTTAATCAGGAACAGGGTTCAAAAAAAATTATTTCCCTGGACGTTTGGGAGTTTTCACAAATCTGCTTTTGCGTTTTCTTTATTCATTTCTGTAAGCCTTTTTTTTACTGTATTGGGCAAAATATTTGCAATCGTACAGGTTAAAGAAAAGGGAAAATATCTCTATCATTTGTTGATATCAAGGGCGTGCAGTTTTCTGATGTTTATCATGGTGAATGTAAAAAAGAAAATCATCAATCCGTTGAATGAAGATATCTCGAAGCCTGCGGTAATTATTTGCAACCACCAATCTTCGCTTGATATCGTAACACTGCTTCGGCTATATCCAAAAATGCTGATGTTTACCAATAATAAAAAATGGAATGCACCTTTTTTTGGCCCGGTTATCCGCATGGCAGATTATTTTCCGGCAGAACAAATTGATCAGCACCTGGATAAGATTGCAGACAGGATTATGCATGGTTATTCTGTAGTGATATTTCCGGAAGGCACCCGCTCTGAAGAGGGGCAAATAAAGCGTTTTCATAAAGGCGCTTTTTATCTTGCCGAAAAATTGAATGTTGATATTTTGCCCATTATGATACACGGCAACAATTATACCCTTACCAAAAAAGATGCGTTGTTAAAGGATGGACAGGTGACGGTAAAATTTTTGCCAAGGATAGAACCTGCTGATCTTAAATTTGGTAATGGTTATGTTGAAAGAACTAAAAATATCGGGTGGTATTTTAGAGAAGAATTTAATGAATTAAAAACTGAAATTGAACAGACAGCCTACTTCAGGGAGAAATTGATTTACAATTATCTTTACAAAGGGCCTGTTGTGGAATGGTACATGCGGATAAAAACAAAGCTTGAAAAGAATTACCAGGTTTTTCATGAGCTGGTACCACAACAAGGTAATATTTTGGATATTGGTTGCGGCTATGGGTTCATGGCCTACATGTTATATTTTGCGGCTAATAAACGCACCATTACCGGGATAGATTATGATGAAGAAAAAATAGAAACGGCCAATCATTGTTTCAGCAAACCAGCTACGGTTAATTTTGTACATTCCGATATATTGAATTTTAGTTTTGAAAAATATGATGCTATCATCCTGGCTGATGTATTGCATTACCTTCAACCGGATGAACAAAAGCAGGTGATTGAAAAATGTATTGAACAACTTAATCCTGCAGGAATAATTGTTATCAGGGAAGGGGATAAAGAGGTCGTTTCAAAACATAAAAGAACTTTGGTAACAGAGTTTTTTTCAACAAGATTAATTAAATTTAATAAAACGGGAGAGAAGGGACTGTCATTTCTTTCGGGAACTTCGCTGTTACAAACAGCAGCAAAACACAAAATGGAATGCAGGGAAATCAGTGATTCGGCTATTACATCCAATACAATTTTTGTACTTAAAAAAGCTAAGGAGGAAATACAGGCATGACCAATTTTGATATTGTAATAATTGGCAGTGGCATGGGCGGGCTGGTTTGTGCAGACATACTCGGTAAAGAAGGCTATACCGCTTGTGTGCTCGAAAAAAACAAACAGATAGGCGGTTGTTTGCAAACGTATGTGCGTGATAAAGTCATCTTCGATTCAGGGGTACATTACCTTGGCGGGCTTAGCAAAGGGCAAAATCTTTACCAGGTTTTTAAATATCTTGGCATCATTGATAAACTGAAATTGCAAAAATTAGAAGAAGATGTTTTTGATAAAATACTGATTGAAAATGATGATAAAGAATATGTATACGCACAGGGGTACGAAAATTTTATTCAGCACTTATTGAAAGATTTTCCTACCGAAGAAAAAGGACTAAGATTGTATTGCGACAAGATAAAAGAAGTGTGCAGCAAGTTTCCTTTATATAACTTAAGGACTGGTGGAGACATCAATGAAAAGGCTACAGTACTGGAAATAGATACCCGGGCTTTTATTGAATCGGTCACAACAGATGTAAAACTACAAACGGTACTTGCAGGCAACGGTATGTTGTATGTGCTTCAATCTGATAAGACACCTTTTTACGTGCATGCCATGATTTTGAATAGTTATATCGAAAGCTCCTGGAAATGTATTGATGGCGGATCTGTAATAGGAAAATTAATGTCAAAAAATATTCGTGAACAGGGTGGCGTAATTCACCGGAATGCTGAAGTTACAAAAATTGAGGTGGAAGATGGAAAAGTTAATTCCGTGCAGTTGAAGGACGGGTCGCATATTTATGGCAGGATATTTATCTCCAACATGCACCCGGTAAGAACATTGGAATTAACCGAAACGCATCTAATAAAAAACGCTTACAAACACAGGATCAAAAGCCTTGAAAATTCAATCGGCGGGTTTGTTATAAATGTTGTTTTTAAAAAGGAATCTTTTAAATATATAAAGCATAATTATTACTACCATAAAGATGGACATGTGTGGAATTTGGTTGATCATACCGATGCCAACTGGCCGCTTTGTTATGCTCTTTTTTTTTCAGCATCTTCCCGTTCGGGAGAATTTGCGGAATCCATGACCATTCTTGCATACATGAAATACGATGAGGTGAAACAATGGGCAAATACATTCAATACAGTTTCGCAAGAAGATGAAAGAGGGGAAGCGTACGAAGTATTTAAGAAACTTAAAGCGGAATTATTGATTGATCTGGTGCAGGAAAAATTTCCAGGGATTAAAGATTGTATCCAATCTTATTACACGGCCACGCCACTTAGTTACCGTGATTATATTGGTAACGATGACGGCTCCATGTATGGAATAGTAAAGGATTACAGAAATCCATTGAAAACATTTATTTCGCCACGTACCAAAGTGCCCAACCTTTATTTAACCGGAGCTAATTTAAATTTACATGGTATATTGGGAGCTGCAATGAGTGCCCTTGTTACCTGCACTGCCATTTTGGGGAACGAGGAAATCATTAAAAAAATCAGAAATGCTTAAAAGAAATAAAATACTAAAATGGGGCTTGTATGTAATTGGAGTAATTGTGTTGTTGCTGATTGCCGGTGTTATTTATGTAAAACAAACAGCTAAGATTGATGTGCCGGATGTAAAAGACCTGAGCAGTCTAAAACTACAGCGCACAGATGAAGGGAATGGTTTTTATACAATAAAAAACAGTTGGTTCAGAAAAAGTAAAAGTGGTTTGTTTGAATTGTATGTAGAAGGCGATGCTTTTGAGCGGGGTGTTATTAATGGCAGGCTTACCAAAGAATTAGTGATGCGGCAGGAAGATCATTTTAGCGAGCAAATATTTAAGATGGTGCCGTCAGCATTTACACGAAGTTACCTCAAGGATATTATCGGATGGTTCAACCGCAACCTCGACAAAAATATAACCGAAGAATACAAGGAAGAAATTTACGGCATCTCAAAATCGGCCTCCGGTAAATACCAATACCTGGGCACCAATTACCAACGAATTTTAAATTATCATGCAGCGCATGATATTGGCCACGCATTGCAAAACCTGGCGCTGGTAGGCTGTACCTCATTCGGCACCTGGAACGAAAGGTCGGCAGACAGCACCATGATCATTGGCCGCAACTTTGATTTTTATGTGGGCGATAAATTTGCGGAAGATAAAATTGTAGCATTTTTTAATCCAACAGAAGGGCATAAGTTTATGACCGTTACCTGGGGTGGCTTTATTGGCGCAGTTTCGGGTATGAATGAAGAAGGATTATCGGTAACCATCAATGCTGCAAAATCAGATTATCCATCGGCTTCGGCAACGCCTGTTTCTTTAGTTACCAGGGAGATATTGCAGTACGCAAAAAATATTGCAGAAGCAATTACTATTGCAAAAAAAAGAAAAATGTTTGTGTCAGAATCTTTTCTCGTTGCGTCGGCAGCCGACAATAAAGCAGTGGTCATTGAGAAAACACCGGATGCCCTGGATGTGTACGATCCCAACAAAAACTTTATAGTATGTACCAATCATTTTCAAAGTAACGGCCTGGTAAATTCAAAAAAGAATATGGAGCAAATGAATGAAAGCGCTTCGCCATACCGTTATGCAAGGTTAACAGAATTGTTGAACGCCAATGGTAAAAACACCGTACAAAAAACCATCAATATTTTAAGGGATAGAAAAGGCCTGCACAATGCTGATATCGGTGATGGAAATGAAAAAGCCATTAACCAGTTAATAGCACATCATTCCGTTGTTTTTGAACCTCAGAAACTGATGGTGTGGGTATCAACATCTCCCTGGCAACTGGGGCAGTATGTGGCGTATGACATGAAAAAAGTTTTTGCTTTGCGTGGCCTGAAAAAAGACATGGAAATTGCTGATTCAAACCTGGCCATTGCACCCGATTCGTTTTTATTAACGAAGGAATATAAAAACTTTGAGGACTTCAGAAAATTTAAACAACGCATTGCTGATGGGGGAAAGATTGATGCAGACAGCCTTGTAGCGACCAACCCGCAATTTTACCATGCTTATATTTTGGCAGGAGATTATTTGTACAAACACAATGAGTATAAAAAAGCATTGCATTTTTACCAGGTGGCGCTAACAAAAGTTATTGCAACAAAAAAAGAAGAAGATCACATTAATGACCAGGTTAAAAAGATAAATAAAAAATTAATTCCATGATTTTTGGTATTGGCACAGATATGATTGAAGTAGAAAGGGTAGCTGAAAAAATTAGCAAAGATGCCGGGTTTAAAGAACTGGTATTTTCGCAGAATGAAATTGATTGTTGCGAAGCAAAGGCCAATAAGCACGAGCATTACGCAGCCCGCTTTGCAGCGAAAGAAGCTTTTTTTAAAGCTTTGGGTACCGGCTGGAAAAGCGGCACTGCTTTTAATGAAATTGAAATAACAAATAATGAAGCGGGGAAACCGGAGATAATCTTTCTTGGCAAAACCGCCGATACAATTGCTGAGATGCAACTCGGCAAAATAGCGGTATCTCTTTCACATCTTAAAACAATGGCATCGGCAGTAGTAATAATCGAAAACAAATGATGTACTTTCCTGAAGCAGCCCGCCAGCAAAAAGATACGGGTTAAATATGCTGTTGCACTATTGGTTGCTGTGTTTTACTTTGCTCAATTGCCAGCATAATCGTTTCCATTATTTCATCATTGGTTGCTGTGTAATCAATTGACAAAGGGGCTTTAAATTTTACAGATAACGCAGTGCCTCTCTTTACCATTTTTAAACCTCTTTTATCAAAGGCTTTATTAAAGCCGTTTATAACTATGGGTATTACAATGGGGTGGTTTTGTTTTATCAATAACACGGTGCCTTTTCTTCCCTCGGCAAACGGTTTGGTAGTTCCCTGCGGAAAATTAATGATCCAGCTATTTTTCAAGGCCCTGTCTATTTTTCTTGTATCGGATGGGTCCAGGCCCTGGCGTATTTCTTTGCTTCCCTCGTTCCAGGTTCTTTTTACAGTGATGGAACCTGCCAGTTCAAATAAACGGGTCACCCAGTTCTGTTTCATTGTTTCTGCAGCCGAAACAAAAAACACTCCGGTAAAGGGATTCAATAAATAATAAGGTATGCCGAGCCGGTTTTGTTTCCGCCATTTTACAGCACAAAAAATATGGAGAAACACAATTACTTCTGCAAAATAGGTTTGGTGATTGCTTACGAATAAAACATTTTTTTTGGGAAGGCCTTTAAGATGTTCCGTTCCTTCGATGGTTAATTTATTGAAAATGGCAAGCCAGGGATAAGAAGCTGATCCTACAACCGCATATACAATGGCCCTTACCAATCTTATATTTTTCAGGGAAGAAATTAATTGACTCATAGAGGGCTTTTTGGCAAATAAAAAAAAATTAAAATAGTAATTATTGTTGAATAAATATTGTGGCTCAGCCATCGAATTTGTCAACAAAATAAGCAATATGCGGGGATTAAATTTATTACAACCGTATATATTTTTTATAACAATGAAAACAGCAGGGATAATGATCCAACTTTTTAAGTGCCCATTAATTTTGGAAGAATGGTGGCAACCAATTTGATATTTCCTTAAGACAAAATGAGGATAGCTGCAATACATTCAATAACTCCCATCAGTTATTTTTATCAGCAGTGAAATATAACTTTAACAAACAAACTACCTTTTATTATGCTCTTTTCATATTTTGATTTACTGCAACACCCTCCTCCTTCTTTTTCCATTTATCGGCATTGTAAAAAGTCTGGTACAATAAAAAGCCACCGCACAATATCAACACGCCTCCCGTAATGCGGTTGATGATGTGCAGATTATGCTCCGTAAGCCT
>JAYUBR010000038.1:0-2724 GCA_043740775.1 Ferruginibacter sp.
AGTGAAGAACAGATATATAATGGTCGAAGCCGTACCGAAGCAGATACAAAAGAAGTACAAATAGATAGCGAAGAAAACAATGGCATAATGACTTAACTCAAATACTATGGGTTAGAAACCCATAGGTTGAAGGCAGAGACTAAAGTCATTTGAGTGTAGGCTCAAGCCTATTAAAACAGTAAACTGAAGTTCATTAAAACTACTCCAGAATAAAATTCTGATCACTATTCGGGGCCTCCTTATGATGATTCAGGTATTCCTGTATCATCTCATCTGTTATATTTCCTGTACTCCATGCTCCATAGCCTATTCCCCACAGATGACCGCCCCAATAGCGTTTCTTTAATTCCGAATACTCCATCAGCAAGATTTTTGCACTACGGCCCTTTAACCGCTTCAATATATCGCTTACACTCAACTTCGGAGGATAACTTAAATGCAGATGCACATGATCCTTGCTAACCACTCCTTTTAATATTTGAATATCCAAACTATCACAGCTCTGACGTATCAAATCCCTGCACCTAAGCTGAATGTCTCCCCGTAATACCTCATAACGATACTTTGTACTCCATACCAAATGAACATGCAACTGATGGATGCTATGACTACCTTTTCTGACATTTTGCATCTCATAAAGTTAGTTAGATTTGTAGAAGCTAAAAGCCTTGGACTAAAGTCCATAGCTTGAACTAACGCATTGAGACCAGTCAAACTATTTTTTGCTTAAACAACTAAATCGCTGGTTTTACTCTCAATTTCTCAACTTTTAATATTTTCTGCTATCAAAAATTGCTGATAAGTGAGAAGTTAAAGGCTGTTACGTTACGACATACACTCTTTATTTTTTATCTCCTTCTTCAACCGCTCCACCTCTTCCCCAATCAACCGCTTTACTTCCATCTTAACCTGGTAGTAATTATCCATCACCTGCTGTTGGGTAACATTCGACACCACAGGAATATCTCTATACCGGCTTACTTCTTCAATTAGTTTTTCAGTATCATTAATAATTTCTGCATGAAACATTTTTAGCTTAATTTTTTCATCCGGGTTATCAGCAACAAGGCCAACAAATTCACCGGAAGAAAGAGCGGCAATTTTTGAAGCCGGTATGGCGCTGTCTAATTGCTTGGAGTGGCTGATGGAAGTATCGGTTCTGTTTACGGAAACACTCTGCCTGTCCTGCATAATTTTTCCGAAACGTTCTGATAGTAGTTTAGATGTCTCGCCCATCACTTGGCCACTGATGATGTTACCAGTGATGTTGACAATTACATCTGCCTGTTCTTTGCCATAATCTTTTTTCAACTGGCTAAAATCCTGCATGGCTAAAGTGGTAGCAACTTTATTGCTTCTTGCAGTAGCAATAAGGCTATCCATGTTGTTAAAGTAAATGGTTGGAAATTCATCAAATACCAAACTGCATTTCAGCATTCCCTTTTTATTTACCTGCCTTACCAATCTGGAAATATACAATGATAAAACTGCGCCGTAGATTTGTTGCTTCTCAGGGTTGTTACCTACGCAAACAATTTTAGGATGTTTAGGATTGTTGATGTCCAAGGTGAAATCATTGCCAGATAATACCCAATACAATTGCGGGGAAGCTAATCGTGCCATACCAATCTTTGCAGAGGCAACTTGCCCTTCCAATTGCTCCATAGCATCGTTTTGATAAGCGGTGATGAAAGGGTTTACTAACACTTCAATTTCAGGCTGGGTATTAAGTATCGGGAACAGTTCGTCATAATCAGCAAGCATCAGTTCTATTACATGCGGCAGTGTACAATATTTTCCATCTTCATATTTTTTCAAAAACCAAATGATGGCTGTAACAAAGTTTATAGGTGATTCTACAAAAAAATCTCCCTGCTTGTTTATCCATTCTCTGTTCAGTCCTAAAAGAATTGTCCTGGCAGATTCTGTTGCATCTGTAATATCATTCATAGTATTTGGATCTAAAGGATTGCAGCGATGCGATACAGAAAGATTATCAAAGTTGATAACATAGAAAGATGGTGGTACGGGATATTTGTGTTTGTTTTGTTGCAACCAGTTGTAAACTATTTTAGAAAGGTCATCATATTTAAAATCATATACAAACATCGCAAAACCTTTTTCGATATGCTGTTTGATTACATGCTGAATTACAAACCAACTTTTACCGGAGCCAGGACTTCCAATAACCAATAAACCTCTGAAAGGATTGATGATATTTATCCAGCTTTTTCTAACCCTGCTTTTTAAATTATACCGGGCAGGAAGATTGATAGAAAATTCGTTGGATAAAAACCTTTCCTCCTGCGGAAAAGTTTCATTCAAAGAATTAAAAATATCGTTTGATAAATTAAGGCTGATTAATCGGCTGAGCAAATTACCACCAGCAAGTATTAGTAAATATCCAAAGCCTGTTATAGCCATATAAATAATGGCGATATTTTCCATTTTATAATTCAGGCTTAATAAAATTTTACTGCCAAAGAAAAGTAGTAAGCCAATTAGTAAATATCCGGTAACAGCTTTCCAGTTTATCTTTTCGTCTTTTTTGCCTTGTGCTCCCAATAAAGAAACCACTAATAATCCTATGGCCAAAAACTTGGAAGTATATTGATTGTTAAATAGGCCAGTTTGCATGATATTGGTCATCAGCCTATCTGTAATAATACTTTTAATTTCCCAATGCTTAAAAGCAGCATAGCAGTAATAATAAAAATGCAGCAG
>JAYUBR010000039.1:0-2719 GCA_043740775.1 Ferruginibacter sp.
CATTGCATTAGGGGAAGGATGGGCTTATCACATGGGCCATTTTTTAGCGGATCAACGGTATGGTGTTTTAGGTAGTTGCCAGTTTGAACAAAAAGGAGGGTTTAGTTATTGCCCGGGCGGCGGTGCACATCCTCATATTGATGTATTGGAAAATTATATTCCTACCTTAGGAACCGATCCATTTCATTGGATACCTAAAGGAATAATGGAGGATTTGATTGATATTGGAGAACCTACAGCAAACACACTTGTTAATGATCAAGTTAGCGGATTTTCAATTCAACAAATATTTTCAGCGTTACAGTCAGATATAGTTTCCATGCCGCAGTATAGAAGTCGTTTTATACAACAAAACCCCGGTAATCAAACGACTGCGATAACAAATCTATTTGTATCCTATGGCTATTAGATTAATTAGATACAACCTTATTATTGTTATAATCTTTGCACAACTCTTTTTGCAAGTGGGGTGCAAAAAGAACTGTCAGCATAATGAATATGTTTTCAATGCATCGGCTGTTATTTCGCCAATTGATGATAGTATTCATGTGGGGGATACAATTTTATTTACATGTGCAATCCCAACTACATTGTTGGATGAAGGTACAAATCGGGATATTGATTATAGCAATGCAGAAAATATGGCGACAGATATTCATATTGTAGTTCCTTTAATTGCAAACCCTTTACCTGGTGCAGTAGATTCATTTAATTTTATTGCTGTAGCAGGAGCAGTGCAGCCCCACCAAAGTATTCCTCATTCGGCCAAAACAGTTGTTTTTACTCAAATTAGCGGCAATTATGTATTAACTTTTAAAATGGTAGCTTTAAAACGAGGAATCTATACAATAGCAATGATTGATGTACAAAATTCTAAAAAAAACTGTTCTACTGCATACATTAATGTGCCTATCCGCAACGCTGATAAGCATCAACAATATTTACAGGCGGTATATTATCCAGGGTCTCCTTTTGGCGACACTATACCAACAATTGAACGAACCCATTCATATTGTTTTAAAGTGTATTAATGTATTTGGTTACGTGATAAGGTTATCCAAACTTAAATTCAGATCCTTTTAGATGGATACCAAAAGGAATGATGGAAGATTTGATAGATAATACAATTGAAAATACACCTGTGATAGATAATATAGGAGGGTTTACAATAACACAATTATTTAATGGGCTGCAATCTGATATTACCACCATACCGCAATACAGGGCGAGGCTTATAATTCAAAATCCAACTATTTCTGCAACAGGCATAACTAATCTATTTGGCCAATACCATTATTAAAAACTATGAAATATTTAATAACCGTTTTGATTATAATTGTTTTATTAAGTGAAACAGGTTGTGGAAAGGGGTGCGTGGAAGCTAAGTATAATTTTAACATGCAAGAAGTTTTTTACCCTGAAAGAGATAGTATTTTAATTGGTGATACCTTGTTCATTGAGGCTTCTCATTCAACTACTTTTAATGATACTTTAACCAATAAACTTATAGATTTTAGCGGATCAAATATTGGTGGAAGTTTACGGGTGCTACGATTGCCAGACAGCTCCACAATAGCAGTTGGAGGTATGAACGATTTCAATATCCTCGTCTTGAAAGGGTCAGCGGTAGGGAACGACTATATACCATCAGAAAATAAAGAGTTTGTTTTTGGAGAGAGTAATAATAATTACGATCTAAAAATTGGATTTGTTGCAAAGCAAAAAGGGCTTTTTTTAATGTCACTTGGCAACTCACTTGGGATTATTAAAAAGAGAGGCGGTTGTGAAAAAGCGAATATCTTGATTACAAATGCGAACATTAATAATCATTTGTTTTTTTATGAAAATTGGCTTCATAGTAATTTAATATCTAAGTATGAAAAAACACATATCTATTGTTTCAAGGTTAAATAAATTAAAAGCTTTTTTTATTTTTTGGGCAGAACAGCGGTATGGTGTTTTGGGTAGCTGCCAGTTTGAACAAAAAGGAGGTTTTAGTTATTGCCGGGGCGGTAGTGTACATCCACACATTGATGTATTGGAAGCATTTGATCCAAACTTAGCAGCAGATCCTTTTAGATGGATACCAAAAGGATTGATGCAGGATTTGATGGATAATACAAATGAAACTGGTACCCCTGTGATAGATCAAGTATCCGGCTATACGAATCAACAAATGTATAGCGCATTTCAATCTAACATTTACACTTTGCAAGATTATAGACTGAAACTTTTGCAAACAACTTCAAATTCCACTTCCGCGTTCGTAACGAATTTATTTGCACAATACCATTATTAATTATCTATGAAAAAAATGATTACAAGCATTGGATTTTTACTTATTTTGGTTATTAATGCCGGATGCCCAAAGCCTTGTATTGAGGCAAATTATTCTTTCAATGTGAATGCTCAAATAGGTCCGGATGCTGACAGTGTGCGTGTAGGGGACACCATCTTTTTAACATCGAACTTTTCAACTAAATTAAGGGATGTGGTGAGCGGGGACAGCATTAATTACAGTAATTCTGAAGGCATCGGCAGCGACCTTTCAATTTTAAAATTAATTACAGGAGTCTACCCGGGTCAGGACGCAGCAAAAAATTTTGAGTTTATAAGTATAACCACTAGCATCCCAACGATGCAAAATTTAGTTCTTTGAAAGTATTGTCAGATAAGGGTTTCATTGATATTTTGCGTTCAAATGATTTGAGCAAAAAAT
>JAYUBR010000040.1:0-2719 GCA_043740775.1 Ferruginibacter sp.
AAATCCAAATCCAAAACATAAAATGTCAATGATGATGATTGCGTTGCTGTTTTATTGGTTTTAAAAAAAGGAAAAATACAAATACTATTTGTCACAACGCCCATATAACAAATCAAACGTTTACATGAAACCCTTTCTGTGCAAGCGTTTGTGTATTGCTTAATTTTTTTTATTACCTATTTTTGGTTTGCCATTGCAAAAGCTAACGGGTGAATGCATTCTTAAAAAATCCGAACAACGGCCCGCTTCTTTTTTATAACTAATTATTACTATCATGAAAAAAATTAAATTCAGTATCCTTTTTATTTTATGTTGCACTGCATCTGTTTATCCCCAGGTAAATACAATAAAAATAGTTGTACAAAATGATGAAATGTGGTGGTGTGGTATCATCAACCATGGGCAGTTGATGCCTTTCTCTTCCGTTACAAAATATTCAAATGATTTATTGGGTAATAATGAAGGTAACCAGGTGCAGCCTTTGTTACTTTCCAATAAAGGAAGATTTATATGGAGTGAAGAACCCTTTCAATTTTCAGTAGCCAATGGAGCAATAAGCGTTAGCGGTTTGGGAACAATTGATACAGGCAAAGCAGGTGCAACGTTGAAAGAAGTACAGCAATATATTCGTAAAAAATATTTTCCTGCGGACGGTAAAATGCCCGATTCTCTTTTGATAACAAAGCCACAATACAACACCTGGATAGAATTGAATTACAATCAAAACCAGGAAGATGTATTAAAATATGCTCATGCTATTATTGACAATGGCCTGGCGCCCGGTGTGCTGATGATAGATGATACCTGGCAGGAAAATTATGGTGTGTGGGATTTCTACCCAAAAAAATTTCCAGGGCCAAAAAAAATGATGGATGAATTACATAGCATGGGATTTAAAGTAATGCTATGGGTTTGTCCCTTTGTAAGTGCAGACAGTAAAGAATACAGGGAGCTTTCCGAAAAAGGTGCGCTGTTAAAAGATAGTAACAACAATGGCGAATCTTTATTGGTGAAATGGTGGAATGGTTTTTCTGCAGAACTTGATTTTACAAACCTTGTTGCTGTAAACTGGTTTCAGGGGCGACTGGATTATTTGCAAAACATGTATGGTGTGGATGGTTATAAATTAGATGCAGGAGATTTCGAATACTATCCGCCCAATTTGATATCAATGAAAAAAAATACAGCTAATGAACACAGCCGGTTATTTGCAACCATCGGCTTAAAATATCCTTTAAACGAATACAGGGCTTGCTGGAAAATGGGGGGAAAACCACTGGTACAAAGGTTAAGGGATAAAGCGCATAACTGGGTTGATATAAAAACATTAATACCGGATATGTTATTGCAGGGGCTTGTTGGCTATACTTATGCGTGCCCCGATATGATTGGGGGTGGAGAAATTGGTTCATTTTGGGGTGAAAAAAATAACCTGGATCAGGACTTAATTGTACGCTCTGCACAATGCCACGGCATGATGCCGATGATGCAGTTTTCAGTAGCGCCCTGGCGTGTGCTGGATAGTGTACATTTTGATGCCATTAAAAAAGTAATTACCGTAAGAAATAAATTCATGCCTGTTATAATGGAGTTAGCCCGGGCTGCTGCTACCACGGGAGAACCCATTGTAAAATACCTGGAGTATGTATTTCCAAACCAGGGTTTTTCAACTGTGAATGATCAGTTTTTATTGGGAGACAACATCATGGTTGCACCCATGCTTGACAATAAAAGTAAAACCCGTACAGTAAGGTTTCCAAAACTCAGCAAAGGCAAATGGATTGGAGACGATGGAAGAATTTATAAAGGCGGCACAACGGTTGAAATAGCTGTTCCGCTGGACAGGTTGCCATTTTTTACGATAAAGAAAAGTTAGTAAAACAATCCCCAGGCGCCAGATTCCGCCTGGTGTCTACCGTTACTAAACTTACTTTTATTTGCTGCCTGCACAAATATTACTTGCGCAAACCCGAAACGTTGTTATTTTTTTTCTACTTTTTAATGCTGCACAATAGCCAGTTGATGGTTTCAAATGAATACCAGGCTTAATTAAATTGTGGTTTAGTAACGCTGGGGCACCGGACTGGAGTCCGGCCCTGATGAGGTTCATCCAGAGATAAATATTTTCTGCCTTCCGGTGGTCAATTTCCTGTTCACTTTCCGGCGATGCCGGTACTTCGGTGATTTCAGCATTTTTTAATTCAAAGTTTGCAGTGATTTTGTAAGTGCCAAATGATTTCCCCGGTTTGAGAATAAAATCTGGTACCGGCTAACACAAACTGGTCTTAATGGCAGGGAAATTATTTTGAAAGCAATAACCGATCGCTTCAGTGATAACCGGTATCATTTGTCTTGTATCTGGTAAAAGCCAATCATTCGCCCAAACTTATATTGTGTGGCGGTACTCCATTGCAGGTATGGTATTGGTTTTGGAACCTGGTAATTCGATGTAATCCGCAAGGGTATTGATTTCTGTGCAAAATAAATCATAAAAAAATTATTCAGAAATATTGTATTTGACTTATGAATGCTATATCTTGACATTGTTAGATCGCATGCCTTACAGCTTCCCCTGATAATCATTCTGTACGTTTTTAATCATTCACGTTTGGTCACTCTAAACTAATTTAACTATGCAATCAGAATTTTTATTTTCAAAAAAGTCATTACTGCAGCAACGCCTAAAATCATGTTTGCTTGCAATCGTTATCGTTGTCTT
>JAYUBR010000041.1:0-8948 GCA_043740775.1 Ferruginibacter sp.
GGCCCATATTCCTTTGACATTTTTTCTGTTTCGCCGTCAAATAAGTAAGGAAAATTAAAATGCTTTCTCTGTGCATGTATTTTCATTTCTTCAAACGAATCTCCCAGGTCTGCATATCCTAACTCATTCAATTGAACAGACTTTGGATCGTTTGGTAAAACAGCCACTACTGCTACATCTTTAGGGCTATAATCCTTTGTCAACTGAATCAATCTATCTTCATACGCCTGCGCTGTGGGACAATGATTACAGGTAAAAACGAGCACTAAAATTTTTGCGTTTTTAAAAGATGCCAGGGTATACATTTTACCATCGGTACCGGGCAATTTAAAATCGGGTGCCGGGCTACCAATGGGCAATGTTTTATGCTCATCTGCCAAGGCAGAATTAGTAATAAAAAAAGCAAGAAGGAGCATTGCAAAAACTGAAAAAAAGTATTGTTTCATTTTGAATAGTTTTTATTGACTAATAAATTTTCTATCAAAGAATCATTGCTATGAAAAATAAGCATATTCTGGTTAAATGAAAAGAAGCAGGGTTTTAAATCCTGCTTCTATTTACAAAATAAAAATGGTTTTTCTTAATTATATCCCGGGTTTTGTTTTAATGTAACTGTACCCTTGGAGTTTTGAATATCTATCTGCGCCTGTGGTATTGCATAATACTCGTTTACACCTTTATGAAACTGAGCAGTTTGGTTGGTGGTGTAAAAAGATTTTCTTGTTTTTTCCACCGACTGGTAGGCATTTAGAATATTTGTCATGTCTGCTACATGATTAGGATCGTTGTCCCAACGCTGAAGATCAAAGAAACGATTACCTTCCATAGCTAATTCCAACCTTCTTTCAAACTGCACTACTTTGCGGGCATAAGCTTTGCCATTTGTAGCAAGCGTTCCCATTGGGTAGAGCCCGATTTTATAATTATCGGCAGGAGTTGTTTGAGGAGAATAGGTTGAAGAACTTGCACTATAAGTTGCATTTTTATATACCCATCCTACAGGGTTAGCGGCTCTGGCCCTTACCGTGTCAATATAATTTTCAGCATTTTGCAAACTTCCTATTTCAATTTCACATTCTGCTGCCCATAACAATACATCAGCAAAGCGTATAAAATTAAAATTATTGGCATTGATCTGTGTGGCGCCCCAAAAACTGGTTTCGTTAGATGACAATGAACCAAACTGACTTTTTGCATATACATTTTTTTTAGGGCTAAACACACCATTGGTGGTGGGGTCGCGTATCCAGTTCTTGCTGTCAGGGCCATAATCAAGATAAGGTATTCCAGGCCTTCCCATGGTCCAGTCAATTCTTGGATCCAATGTGCCGGTATATGGATTAGTATCCGCACTAACCACCTGTCCATCATTCCATGAATCAAGTAGTGGCAAGCCGGTAACTGCATCGGTTTTATATGCATTGGCAAGGTTCCATGAAGGGTTATTAAACCCACAGCAACCGCCGGGTGCGCCTGCACCATTAGGGAAATTCAACACGTCACCATAATTGCCGTTCAATGCTGATCCATCATTAACCGAAAACTGGCAGGCAAATACAGATTCAGGACCATTTTTAGAAGCTGCATTAAAATTACTTTCAAAATTTACCAGCTTATATTTTAATCCTCCTGCAGTAACACCGTTAGCAATCAGTTCGCTCAGCAATGGTTTAGCTTCAGTATATTTATGTTCAAACATATAAGCCTTTGCCAAAAATGCCATGGCACCATATTTATTGATTCTTCCCACCTGCGGTTGAGTGGCAGGCAAATTATCCGCAGCAAATTTCAGGTCTGCTTCAATTTTTGGCCATATATCCACAAAGTTTCCGGTAGCATCAATGTTAGGTGCATTTAAATTTTGGTTTACATAAGTTATAGTTTCATCTACATAAGGAATATTGTTCCACATTTTTTTTCCATCTGCATGATAAAAGCCACGCAAAAATTTTGCCTCTGCTTCAATCACTTTTTTATCAGCATCCGCAATATCAGTAGCATTGGGCATAACCCTCAATACTTCATTGGCCCGTTGAATACCATTGTACAGTTTTTTCCATTTTTGATTAAGATAAGCGGATGTACCCGAAGATATTGACCATGACTCCAGCAACACTGCAGGTGGCTGATCGCCGGGCGTAGAGCCTTTATAAGAATCATCGGCGCAGATACTGCCATATATCCAGTTAGAACCTGCGCTGCCATAATCGTTGCCCACATTGTCAAGACCGGTTTCGCCATCCAATAGGGCATAAGCACCTACCAGCAAGGTTTGTACACCTGCCTTATTTGTTACGTTGTTTAAACCAAGGGTCCCTAAAGGCTGCTTATCTAAAAAACTTTTTTTGCAGGCATAGGTAATAAACATAAGTACACCCATTGCAATAATCAGTATTTTATATTGCTTCTTTTTCATAAATTTTATTTTAGCAGAATTTGTAATAATTATTAAAACGAGACACTAACACCTACAGTAAAAACTTTTTGATTTGCGGGATATGATCCGCCATCAATTCCAAAGTTTACACTTGTACCGGGCAGTTCAGGATCAGGACCAGAATACTTTGTAATTGTAAACAGGTTTGCTGCCTGAACATAAATCCTGCATTTATCCAACCCCATTTTTTTAAGTTTTGCCGGCACAATCGTATAGCCCAATGACAATGTTTTGCATCTCAAATAAGAACCGTTTTCCATTGTATAAGAATTAAAAGCACCACTTCCGTTACTAAAATTTCCGGTTCTTTCCAGAATAGGGACTGTACCATTCGTACGATCAGGTCTCCATGAATTGTATACAGCAGCCTTGCTGATGGCTACATCAAATGACTGCGGAAATTCTGTAGAACTTCTTACTGTATTGATTACATCATTACCAACAGTGGTATATAGGAACATAAAGAAATCGAAGTTTTTATAACTTGCTGCAATATTTAACCCGGCAGTAAAATCAGGATTTGGATTACCGAAATGTGTTCTGTCGGCCGAAGTAATTTTACCATCGCCACTTATATCTGCATATTTAAAACGTCCGGCTTTTGCGGCATCCTGTGTGGGTGATTTGGCTACATCGTCAGCACTTTGAAACAAACCAATTACTTTATAGCCAAAGAAAGATCCAACAGGGTGACCAGGCTGTAGTCTTGAAATGCCGTAATCAAAATATGAAGTGCCTGCCGGTAAACTAACCACCTTATTATTATACGAAGTAAATGTACCTGTCAGGTCGAATCTAAAATCATTACCCACTTTTCCGTGATAGGTAATTGCAAGGTCAATACCGGTGTTTTGAATATTACCAGCATTAATAAAAGGAGGTGTCGCAGGGCCGCCAGTGGCAGGCAGTGTTTCACCAAACAACAAACCGCTGATTGCTTTTTTATACCACTCTGCAGAAATATCTATTTTATTGTGAAAGAACGTGGCATCTAAACCTATATTGGTCAATACATCCTGCTCCCAGGTTGTATTGGGGTTACCATACTGGCTGTTGTAGATACCCTGCGCAGGTGCGGTGCTGCTACCGGCAACATCGTAATAAGACTGTACAGCAGATTGACTATACAAGGTATAGGCATTGGTTGGATTTATATTGCTGATTGACCCAAGCTTTCCCCATCCGCCACGGATTTTTAAATCATTGATCCAGGAAATATCTTTCATAAAGTCTTCTTTGGAAATTCTCCAGCCACCAGTGAAGGAAGGAAATATGCCATACCTTTTACTTGCATCAAATACAGAAGAACCATCTCTGCGTAAAGTAGCACTCAATAAATATTTATCATTGAAGCCATAATCCACCCTTCCAAATTGAGAATAGATAGAACTTGTATAAGGTGTTTGAATGCCGTTCAAACCAGCAATATTCGCATTGGTCTGACTGCCCGGTGTACCAAAATTCAAAGTCCACAAATTAGGGTCAACGGTCAGGTTACTCAGGTTGGTTATAAAATAACTTCCTCTTGATGCGCCAACAGATTTACCGGAATTGTCGATGGCTTCTGTACCTAATAATACCGTAAAATTATGATTGCCGGTTACCTTGGTGTACCTGATTGTATTGGTAAAAGTATAGCTGTTGTTGTAGCCGTAATTTTCTATGTAACTGTTGGGGTTTTGACTGTTCTCTGCATTTTCATAAGCAGTATAGGTGAAAAAATTCCTGTAATAATTTTCAAGTGTTCCACCAAAAGAGGAACGGAAGGTTAAATTTTTCATTAAGTCAACTTCAACAAATACATTCCCATTTATCTGAGACTCGTTGCCTTTATAATCTTTGGTACGGGCCATGATAGCAACAGGGTTTGGTGCGTTACCCAGACTTTGTGATCCGCCGCCTGCAAAATTCCCCTTGATATCATACACCGGAACAATAGATGGCATACGATAAGCCGCATTGATAGCATTCGCATTGTTCACACCTGGCAAGCCTTGGTAACTTGGGTTTTGCTTGTATATCACATAGGCATTCTCCCCGATCCGGATATTGTCTTTAATATTAAAGCTGGTATTCAGTCTTACAGAATACCTTTTTAAAGATGTATTCAGTAAGGTACCGGGCTGATCAAAATATCCCATAGAAAACAGGTAACTTGATTTGTCAGTTCCACCACTCACAGCCACGTTGTGGCTTTGAATGGATGCAGGTTTAAAAATTTCATGAAACCAGTCTGTACCATTTTTATTGGCTTTTGTAATTTGGTTTTTATACAAGGCATACGTAGCAGGATCGGTTAAAGGATCTCCTTCCATACCGGCTGTTGGCGTAATGTAGTCAGGGATTACCGGTGTAGCTCCACTGCCATATTGCTTATGGGTTGGCTGCAAACCCAGGTTAGTATAGGTTTGCCAGATAGCATTAGCCGCTTCCTTTGGGGCAGCAAGTTTCCATACATTTCCACTCAACGGTCTTTGCGTTCCATAATAACCATCGTAAGTAACAACAGGTTTACCAGGGCGGCCTCTTTTTGTTGTCACGATAATAACTCCATTTGAACCACGTACTCCATAAATTGATGCAGCACCTGCATCTTTTAACACCTGCATCGACTGAATATCATTCACATTTAAATCGTGCAAACTGCCGGGAGTTCCATCAACGATTACTAAAGGATCTGTACTGCCAACAGATGTTATACCACGGATACGCACGTTACTTGCACCGCCTGGTGCACCACTATTGATTACAGTTACACCTGCAGCCTGCCCTTGCAATAAGGACTCGGTTGTACCTAATGGCACTGATTTTAAATTAGCAACATTCACAACCGAAACAGCACCGGTTATATCTCTCTTTCTTTGGGCAGAATAACCTGTAACTACTACTGCATTCAATTCTGCCGAAACTACTTTTAAATTTACATCAGGAATAGTAGTTCTGCCCGAAACAGGTACTTCCGTTTTTTCAAATCCAATAACAGTAATTACTAACACACTGTTATCTTTTGGAGCGGCGATAGTAAAAGAGCCATCACTATTTGTTTTTGTACCGGTTGTAGTTCCTTTTACCTGGATGGATGCATCCTGCACAGGTTGTTTGTCATTGTCATTCAGAATTCGTCCGGTGACTATTTTTTGAGCAAACATTCCGGTAGTGAGAAACAAGGCTCCAATGAAGAAGAGCCCTCTCATAAGCAAGCTGATTTTTTTCATAAACTGTCGTTAATTGAGTGATAAAAAGATTGAGTCAAGCAGTGTTTGGCAACACGTGTTGAAGACTACAAATCTAATAGCGAAACATGGTGCACACCTATTTAAACAGTACATCAATACTACATCATAAAGCAGATGTATGGCTGATTTCAGCTTATCGATACATCTTTTATACATCAGTTAATATTGAAAAAAAATAACGCAGAAATGATCTAAAAGATATTAAAAAAATGATGCTGCGGCAGTCCATGTATCACACCGTATTTACCTGAATATTTCACTGTGAAATGATAAATTGTATAAGTAAATAAGGATTGCAGATAGCTGGATTTCTTTACCTTTTTTGAACGACTTACTGACTTTTATACTAAAACGGAAAGTTCATTTTAGAAAAGGATTTGTGTGCAATATGTCATTATAATTTGTGTTCGAGAAGGTCAATTATCGTAATAAAAAACCGGTGGGTTTATTAGCGCTGATACCACTGATTTCAGAAAAAAGCACCCTCTGTGGAAACAGAAGGTGCATGATTTCGCTATATTTAAGGCTATATGTAAAAGCGTTTTTTATCACTCCCTGCATAAACTTTTTTAAAAAAGTTTATGCAAATACGGAAGGTAAAATATTTTTAATTTGATTTTTCAGAATTACTTACAAAGGCTATGTGCCTGCTATCCGGCGACCAGCTATTGACATTGAGTGTTCCCTGTCCGCCAAACAAATGAGCAATTACTTTAGGTGCGCCGGGTGAAGTTAATTTCATCAAACGAAGGGTTACTTCTTTATAAGATGGATGACCATCGGGATCAATATCCGAAGGAAAAGAAATAAATACCATCCAGTTGCCATCCGGAGAAATATGTGGAAACCAGCTATTGTATTCATCAAAGGTTAACTGCTCTTTTGCTGTTCCGTTAGGTTTCATACGCCACACCTGCATGGTGCCGGAGGCATTGGCATTGTAATAAATATATTTTCCATCAGGTGAATATTCCGGTCCGTCTACATGCCCGGTGGTGTTGTTTGTAACCGCTGTTTCTTTACCATCTTTCAGTGATACTTTATACAGGTTGTACACCTTATTGTCATTGCGTTTCGCTACGATAGCAACTTCTTTGCTATTAGGGTTCCAGCCATGCAGATAGGAAGGGGTTTGTTCAGTAATTAAACGCGGTTCACCGCCCGTTAATGGAAGTGTATATACGGTAGAACCTCCACCTGGCAAACCTTTTCGCCCGCTGCTGATGGCCAGCATTTTTCCATCAAAAGAAATTAAGTGGTCATTGTTACTGGTGCTTATTGTACCTGTGTTTAGCTTTTCAGGTGTACCTCCTTCAATAGGAATTGTGTACAAAGAACCGCCTTCGTTGAAGAGTAATTTTTTCCCGTCGGGCATCCAGTTCGGCGCTTCGAACGTTCCTGCACTTTCATGAATTACCATACGTTTTCCGTCGGCAATATCCAGTATTTCAAGGCGGCTTCCCAATACATCATGGCTGGGTGTAGCAACCACATGTGGGTTGGATGTATATGGATGAAACACTGGTTTATCAATGCGAACGTTCCAGATTTTTGCCTGTGCAACCTGGTTAGAATCATGTGATAAAATATAAAGGCCGGCAAGTACTTCATCCTTCATATCCTCCATTACATGAGCGCCCACCAACTGAAGCGGCTCACCGGGATGCGCAATTTTCATGGTAATTAGTTTACCGATGCGCTGTAATTGTATTGTTTGCCCGCCTTTTTTTGCATAAAACAATTCATCTTCAGGATCACGCATAAACATGCCACGGAAAGGTCTCCACTGCAATACGGTAAGTCCGTCAATATGCTTGCATGCGTTCATACTTGCAGCACCTTCCTCCAGCGATTCCCTGATCATCCAGCCAATTTTCCGATGGCCTGCAGCGTGTGTTGTATCGCCTGTAAAATCAAAGTCTGCTGTAAGAATAAAATCGCCATTTATTTTTTTATACAAAAAATGAAACTCATCCCTGTTAAACCAGATATTAGAACCTGCGCCCGAGAGATGGTATGTCTGGGTTGATGCATCATAACTTGCAGTGCCGGCTAATTTCGGGTTACCAATATCTGCATGATCATCAAAAATACCAATTGGATGTTGTGCCATATTCTTGTTACTAATGAGCAGAAAAAAAAGAATGAAAGAATACCGCATACCCCGGTGAGTCAATTTGTATCTCATATGTTAATCGTTTTTTAAATTGCGTGGCTGAAATCTAACTCTATCAAAAACTACCCCTGCGAACAGATAGTTTTTCTGATTACCGTAACATCCGTTTTTACTGAACAAAAGTAGCACTCTGCAATTATAAAAACATTTTTTGTGCTACATCTCGACTACATCATGTAAGCTGTTTATTGTCTCACCGGTAACATAAACCACATCACGGCTACGTCACCCAGTTTTATTTTATTTATTCATTTTCAGGCAATAAAAATATTCCTTTTTTCTTATCTATAAAAATAGGTTAACAATGATTACCGAATAGATAAAACAATTTTTTGAAATATCTAACTACTTAATATCTTTTCACTCTATAAATTTTCTGCTATAACCAATTAATTTTTCTCCTCATGGCTATGGCCAATATAAAAGGCATTTGGCAACGCATAAAACCGAATGGAATTTGGAATCGTTTAACCGATAAATAGATAATAAGTCCATAATTTTATATAATGTTTGAGAGGTATCTTTTAGCTGACTAATATTTAGTCAACTATCTTTTTTAACTAATCGTGCAATATTTTAAAAAAATCAGGTGATCAAAACAGTGAACTACGAATGGTGAAATCTAATATTTTAGTAAAGTTTGCGTTATTTTTTGTGACTCAATTCTTTTTACTGCCCATTATTTTGCAAGCCCAGCTTTGCAATGGTAATCTCGGTGACCCTATTATAAATATTACATTTGGTACAGGAGGTTCAAAATTACCTGCATCGGTAACTTCTTTTGAATATTCAGGAGGTTGCCCGCCTAAAGGAAAATATACAGTAGATAATTTTTTTTTAGGATGTGGTGACCGTTCCTGGTTTTTATTAGCTGGAGATCATACCCGTGACGTAGGAGGTTCTTTTATGGCAGTAAATGCAGAAAGTACGACTGGTAGTGTTTATATTGATACTGCATATGGCTTATGTGGTAACACAACTTACCAGTTTTCGGCCTGGATTATGAACGTAATGCAAAAAATTACCTGCGGCGGAACTGCCGTATTGCCCAATATTACATTTACAGTTGAAACAATTTCCGGAATTTCTTTAGCTACTT
>JAYUBR010000042.1:0-8933 GCA_043740775.1 Ferruginibacter sp.
GCAGAAGATCTGAGTTATATACAACGTAAATTTGCTTATGGTGTTAAAACAAAAGAGATTGCTGAAAATAAATATGAACTGAATTTTGTATCGTACAAAAAATATAAAATGTACCTGATGCTGGCGGCAGATAAACAGTTTCATGTGTACACCACCATTAATAAAAAAGCGGCCATACTGACCCGTATTTATGTTGCAATAAAGGGAGGTTCTTTTTGGTTGCCAGATGTTGAATATGTTGAAGTAACCGGTATTGATCCGGCCACCCGTTCGCCTGTGAAAGAGCGGCTTAAAATTTAATTGTACCATTTTAAATTATCAGCAATGCAAAAGAATTATGTTTCAAATTCTGAGGAATCAATCAGAATGTTTAAAAGTGATTTGATGGAAAATCTTTCCAAAGTTCATTTTGCTGTACCCTTATTAATTTTTGTGCCCGCCATATTTATTTTTATTTACAAAGCCTTTTCTACAGGAGTAACTTTTTTAAATTTTGGATTGTATTTTATTATCGGGCTGGCTGTATGGACACTTACAGAATACATTATGCACCGCTTTATTTTTCATTACCATCCAACATTTGAATTCGGAAAAAAAATGCACTTTATATTTCATGGTGTTCATCACGATTATCCAAGAGATAAAAAGCGGCTGGTATTGCCTCCCTCTGTAAGTATTCCATTGGCTACATTGTTTTATTTTTTATTCAAAAGTTTTTTAGAGCCACAATTATTGTTCTCCTATTTCCCTGGTTTTTTATTGGGCTATTTAATATATGATATGTTGCACTACGCAATGCATCACCATAATTTTAAAAGCGGTATCATGAAAAAAATAAAGCAACACCACATGCTGCATCATTACCAGGATCCTGATAAAGGCTATGGTGTAAGCAGTTCTTTATGGGATATTATTTTAAGAACGGGCTTTACCAGGCAATCCAATAAAAGTGAATGACAAAAAATAATACCGGTTTTTATTCTGTTAAAAATGGAGCGATCATATTTTGTATTGTTGCTGTATACCTGCTGGTTTCTTTTTTGTTAATTGGGTTTAATACAGATCAACTGGCACTGGCTGGTATATTTTGTGCAGGCTATTTTGCTTCTGCTATCAGCAGAAAATTTATTATTGCTTTTGCTATTTTCATTGTATACTGGATCATATTTGATTATATGAAAGCATTTCCCAATTATGCTTATAATGATGTAAATATTTTACAGTTGCATTCTGCAGAGTTGTCTGTTTTTGGTTTTCATCAAAATGGAATTGTTATAACACCAAACGAATTTTGGGTAAATCATTCCACTACTTTCCTGGATATACTGTCTGGCATATTTTATTTATGCTGGGTACCTGTACCGCTTGCATTTGCCGCATGGCTTTTTTTTAAAGACAAAAAAATATTCCTCCAATTCTCCTTAACTTTTGTACTGGTAAATTTAATAGGATTTGTAATTTATTATGTTTACCCCGCGGCCCCACCATGGTATTTTCAAAAATATGGATCGGCTTTTTTTGCCAATACGCCTGGTAACAGTGCGGGCCTGCAAAGGTTTGATGATTATTTTAATGCAGGTATTTTTAAAAGCATTTATACCAAAAGCAGCAATGTATTTGCTGCAATGCCTTCGCTCCACGCTTCTTACCCGGTAATTGTTTTGTTCTATGGAGTAAAGAAAAAAATGGGTTGGGTAAATATTTTATTTTCCATTGTAATGGCAGGCATTTGGTTTGCGGCCATATACACAGGCCATCACTATGTACTGGATGTTTTGGCCGGGATAGCCTGTGCAGTAACCTGCATTTTTATCTTTCAAAAATTAATTTTGCCTGTGCAGCCGGTTAAACGTTTTTTGCAGTATTACCTTTCTAAAATTTGAGGGAAGCAACTTTTTTTCTGATTACCCAATCGTATTAAAAATGAAATCAGGTAGTTAAGTACCTGAGCATACTTTCAATTAAAGAAATTTTTTTGATAAAACCACAACAGCCCCGGATTTCATGTGTTCATTTCTACCACTAAAATTTACAATCTCTGCACTTTGTAACTGCGACAAGTAAAGAATTCTGACCTTACCCACTTATATTTTTGCTTGATACACGAATTTTTTTTAATTGAGATATAAGAATATGAGTTTTAAATATAAATTATTTATCGCTCCTTTTTATTTGAAAACATTATTCTAATCGAAGTGTAAGTAACTGCCCCGGCACAGGAAGCCTGCCACACTTTGCCCGCCCCTCATTCCTGCGTCCGCGCCCTTTACTTGTTTATTATTTTTAAAGACATTTCTGCGTAAAAGTGATTCTATCCATTTGTAAAAATATACGTACTGTTGTTAGTTTTTAAGTATACAAAGTCATTAACACACAAAGCAAATAGACAAACTATTGTTCAAGTATAAACAAGTATTTTATATTTTTCAATTCCAATTTTCATTCTACAACTATACAACAATACATTTTAAAGGTTTATAAAACTTCCAATGTATTACCCACTTTTTTAAAAAATTGTAAACTTTTAAACACCGCTTTTTTATACTAAAAAAGAGAATGTTTTTGAACTGTAATAGTTGAAATTCAATCAAGCTGTAGAGTTTTAGGAAAGTTCTTGCATTTTACTTTTGCCCAAGACCTTTTGCGGGATGGTTTTTGATTTATTTTTATTAATAGTGATTTAGGGTCAATTATTTAGGTTGAGTTTAAAACATACTGGCATTAATTTATTATAGAAAAAATTCTACAAATCATCCTCTATTTTTTATTTTTTTAATTAATGCAAACGTTTGCTATAAGAATTTCATATTTTTTTCATTATTTTCATCTCCTTAAAGAAAGTTTTTATAAAAAACGTATATTCTTTTTTTAATTTACCAAAACTCACATTAATATGCTTACATTAAAAAAGTCAATGATTTTTTCTTGTTTTCTTTTGCTTGCATGTATTATGCAAGCTCAAACAAGAACCATTTCCGGAAAAGTTACATCAGTTTCAAATGAGGCCCAGCAGGGAGCCTCTGTTGTTGTAAAAGGAAAATCAAAAGGCGTTGCTACAGATGCCAATGGAATATTTTCCATTACAGTTCCTTCCGGTGCTGTAACATTGGTTGTTACAGAAGTTGGTTTTGCCACAATGGAAAAAATTGTTGGTGCCAATGTTTCTGAAATAAATTTTTTGCTAACAGAGAGTAAGGGTGATTTGGAAGGTGTTGTGGTAACAGCACTCGGTATTACCCGCCAGAAAAAAACACTTGTTTATGCTACACAAACGGTGAAGCCTTCTGAGTTAACGGAGGCACGTGATGCCAACAATGTTATCAATTCGCTTTCAGGTAAAGTTGCCAATGCGGTAATAACACAAGGTTCTGGTGGTCCAGGTAGTGGCGCTCGAATTGTTTTAAGAGGTAATCGCTCTATTCAGGGAAGCAACAATGCATTGATAGTTGTAGATGGTGTTCCTCTCAGTAACAATACCAACGGTACAGCTGGAAGTGATTTTGGATTTGTACAAGGTTCAGATGGTGCATCAAGTATTAACCCGGATGATATAGAATCTGTAACAGTTTTGCGTGGTGCTTCTGCTGCTGCACTTTACGGAAGCCAGGCTGGTAACGGGGTGATTATTATTACTACTAAAAAGGGCAAAAAAGATAAAGTTTCCGTAACACTTAATTCTGGTGTTGCTATGGAATCTGTTTTTGCTTTACCACAATTTCAAAATTCATATGGCCAAGGAAACGGAGGTATTCTTAAGGATACACTTTTATCTGGAGAAAGTTGGGGCGCTAAAATGTCGGGTCAGTCAGTTACTAATTATCTACTAAAACCAGGCACTTATTCAGCTCAGCCTAATAATGTGAAAGATTTTTTTAGAAATGGAACCAGTTTTAATAATTCAATTGGAGTTACAGGTGGTACAGAAAAAATGCAAACTTACTTTTCTTACACTAACAATGAAATCAAAGGAATTATACAGAAAAATGATTTAAACCGACATACAGTGAACCTACGTATCACTAATCAGGTAAGCAGTCGTTTTTCTACAGATGCTAAAATTACGTATGTAAATCAGGAAATTAAAGACAGGCCTCGTTCTGGCGAAGAGAATGCCCCGGTAATTGATATTTATAACATGGCCAGAAATATTTCTACTGCTGATGCTCAGAATTATTCAGTATTAAACAACGTAGGTACTTTAACACCAACAGCATTTCCATCTACTTTAAGTTCTATTTACCAAAATCCTTATTGGACAGTTAATCAAACTTCTATAAATGAAAGCAGAGACAGGGTAATTGGGTTCTTAACTGCTAAATTTAAAATTAATAACTGGTTAACTTTATCCGGAAAAGCAAATTTGGATAAAACATTCGACAGAGGAGAAAATTCTATATCTGAAGGAACAATATTATGGGCTAAATCCGGTGGTGATTACCAGAAAAATAATATTACCGTTACAGAAAAATGGTTTGATGCGATGTTAGAAGGAAACAACACTATAACAAAGAATTTAAAAATTAACTATCGTATTGGAAGTATTTTTCAGGATAGACAATTTGATGCAAATTACCAGTCTGCAGGCGGATTGAATGTTACTAATAAATTCAGTTTAAATTTTGCTAAAAGTCCTCAGGTGAGCTCATCATTTTCACAAGTTCAAACGCAATCGGTTTTTGGGCAGGCTAATATTTCTTTTAAAGAAGCAATATTTCTTGATGTAAGTTTACGTAACGAATGGGATTCCCGTATACCTAACCCATATACTTACAATTACCCTTCTGCAGGTCTTTCAGCCATAATATCAGATTTAATAACACTTCCTACCCAATTATCTTTCTTAAAAGCTAATGTTAATTATGCAGAAGTAGGTAACGGAGGCCAATTTGGGTTGTTGAAATCGGTTTATAATTATGGTCAAGGAGCAGGCAACGGATTCCTACAGAGAAGTTCAACACTACCGCTGCCTGGTTTGAAGCCTGAAATTGTTAAGAGCCTGGAATTTGGAGTAGAAGCAAGGTTCTTTAAAAGCAGGATAGGTTTTACAGCCAACTATTACAATAGTAATTCATTTAACCAGTTACTTCAGGTTCAGTTACCTGTAGCTACTGGATATTCTAACAAGTATATAAATGCTGGTAATATACAAAATCACGGTTTTGAATTTGTTATTGACGGTTCACCCATTCAAACGAATGTTTTTAAATGGAATGTTACCCTTAACATAGCAATGAACCGTAGTAAAGTAGTTTCTTTAGATCCAAACATAAAAACATTTTACTTAGGAGGAGGTTACGGCCGTTCTGCAACGCCAGTTGTTCAGGAAGGCAAAGCTTTTGGAGATCTGCTTGCGTTTAAATGGGCAACAGATGCCAAGGGAAATCACATCGTAGATCCGCTTACCGGAAAACCTATTCTTACTCAGGATCAAAGTTATATAGGTAATTTTAATCCTAAAGCAACCGTAGGCTTTACAAATACATTTGAATATAAAGCATTCTCTTTACGTGTTTTGGTTGATGGTCGTTTTGGTGGAACACTGGTTTCAGGTACAGAAATGAACCTCGCTTTTAGTGGAATTCCTGCAGTTACAGCAGCATATCGTGAAGGAGGATGGAGCCTTGGGGGTGTAGATGCAAATGGAGGAGCTGTTTCAAAAACAATCAGTGCACAGGATTTTTGGCAGATAGCTTCTGGTAAACGTTATGGTGCTGGAGAATTTTTTGCTTATGATGCAACCAATTTAAGGGTTAGAGAGTTATCCATTGGGTTCAGCATACCAGTAAAAAATACAAAAGTTATTAAAGCAGCAAAACTGTCATTTGTCGGTCGAAATTTATTTTGGTTATACAGAGGCAAATCTTTGCTGGATATTCCTGGAATTGGAAAACGTAAAATGTGGTTTGATGCTGACATGAGTCTTGGAAACGGTAATTATCAAGGTGTTGAGTATGGAACTTTACCGGCTACTCGTAGTTTAGGTATTAATTTACAGGTAACCTTTTAATACAAAATTTTAAATATTATTATATGAATCGAATAACAATTTTTAACCGAATCTACATCCCTCTTTTCTGTTGTGTGATACTTTTAGGTGCATGTACAAAAAAGTTTGATCAAATTAATACAGATAGGAATACAGTGGCTACAATTGGTTCTGCTGAATTACCCTTTCTATTTGCAAAAGCAGAGGCATCTGCAGTTCCTAATATCTGGAATTACCAGGTAGCACAAAACCTTTTTGCTGATCAGTATGCACAATATTTTGCTTGCACAGCTACTTATTTTCCTTCTGACAGATTGAATATAAGAATGGATTGGGTTGGCGCAGCATTTAATCCTGTTTATACTGACATGGCACCACAATTACAATCCATCACCAAAGCTGCAGCAGTTGGTTCGGCCGAAGCTGCAATGGCAGATATTGTGTGGGTACTCGGATTTCACAGAGTTACAGATTATTGGGGTCCTATTCCATATTTTTTGGTTGGTCAGTCTGGTAACTCAGTTGCTTACGATGCACAGGATAAGATTTATGATGACTTCTTTAAAAAATTAACCGCCGCAGTAACTGTATTGAAAACACATACTGGAGAAAATCACTATGGTAGTTTTGACTTGATTTATGGTGGTGATGTAAATAAATGGATCAAATTTGCAAATGCTTTACATCTCCGTTTGGCTTTAAGGATTTCCAAAGTAGATCCTGCACGTGCAAAAACAGAAGCAGAAGCAGCTGTTGCATCAGGTGCGTTTACCGATAGTCCGGGAGATGATGCCTTAATTCAAAAAAGTTTGAAAGGGGATGATAATAATGGCCTTTCAAGGATGTCTGACTGGAATGAGTTTCGTATGAGTGCCTCCATGGAGTCAGTTTTAAAAGGTTATCAAGATCCCCGTTTATCTGTTTATTTCCTTCCGGATGGGGCAAACAAATCCAATCCTCTTGGAAACGGTAAGTATGATGGTTTAAGAAATGGCCTCACAGCTACACAGCTAACTGAATCTCCAAATTTAGCCACAGCAAATGCTAAAGTTGGTAAGCGTTGGTCTTCGGCTGATTTTGCAGGCAATGACAATTTCCTTGAAACACCTCAAAATATTATGTCTGTGGCGGAAGTATATTTCTTGCGTGCAGAAGGAGCTTTATTAGGTTGGAATATGGGTGGTACGGCAAAAGAAATGTACGAAGCTGGTATTACCAATTCAATGAAACAATGGGGTATATCAGACGCAGTTGCAATAGCAGCTTATATAAATAGTACTAATGTGCCAGTTGCTCCGGGTGATTACCTTAATTCGCCAGCTGTATCTGATGCTCCAATTAAGTTTGCTGCAGATTTGGCTACTCAAAAAAAGCAAATAGGCATACAAAAATGGCTGGCTATATTTCCTGATGGAACGGAGGCTTGGGCAGATTACAGAAGAAGTCGTGCATTTATTCTTTATCCTGTAGCCAATTCTGAAAATCCAGATCTTCCGGATCCAACTACTCAATGGATACGAAGAATTCCATTCCTTCTCTCAGAGAAGCAAAATAATAAAGTTGGGGTAGATGCTGCGGTTCCTTTACTTGGAACAGGTGGTGATAAATTAACCACTCCTTTATGGTGGGATAAAAACTAATTTATTAAAAATTTTATTATAAAGATTCCATCGAAGGTTATAAATTCGATGGAATCTTTTTTTTGAAGCATCTTCAAAATATTTTAAAACCTTTTTATGCCACGTTTTTTTATTTTCGTAAGTGTATGTTTTTTCAGTGTAGTACTTACAGGTTGTAAACCTGAAAATGATAAACCCCTTTTCACTGAAATGAGTGAAACCTATACTGGTATTAATTTTAAGAATACGCTTTTTGAAGACGGGCCTTTAAATGTAGCTAACTATATTTATTTCTATAACGGTGGAGGCGTTGCTATCGGCGATATTAACAATGACGGTTTACAAGATATTTTGTTTACTGGGAATATGGTACGCAACAGGCTTTACCTTAATAAAGGCAATTTTAAATTTGAGGACATTACTGAACGTAGCGGAGTAGATAAAATGCAGGGATGGTGTACCGGTGCTACTATGGCCGATGTTAACGGTGATGGTAAGCTTGATATTTATATTTGCCGGAGCGCTGATATAGATCCAGACAAGCGGAAAAATTTATTGTTCATCAATAATGGTGATTTGACTTTTACTGAAAAAGCAGCGGAATTTGGCCTTGCAGATAATGGCTATTCTACACAGGCAGCTTTTTTTGATTATGATAAAGATGGCGATTTAGATTGTTTTATCATCAACCACTCCATTCAAAAATACACAGCAGGTGTGCAGGATAATCCTGAATTGAGAAAAGAAAAAAATGCTGATTATGCCAGTAAATTATACAGGAACGATAATAATCATTTTACCAATGTGAGCGACCAGGCAGGCATAACCTCTAACGTGCTCACTTTTGGTTTAGGCGTTGCTATCTCAGATTTTAATAATGATGGCTGGCCTGATATTTCAGTATCCAACGATTTTAATGAGCCCGACTATTTGTTTATCAATAATCGTAACGGAACCTTTACCGAACAGCTTACAAAATCAATGGACAATATATCCTTATATTCTATGGGGTCTGATGCGGCTGATTACAACAATGATGGGCTTACAGACTTGATAACATTGGATATGTTGCCGGAAGATAACAAAACCAATAAAATGCACAGCGGTGCCGAAAATTTTGATAAGTTTCAATATCTTTTTGCACAGGGTTTTTATTATCAGTACAGCCGCAATATGCTGCAACAAAATAATGGGGATGGTACCTTTAGTGAAGTGGGGCAATTAGCCGGCGTTTCCAATACAGACTGGAGCTGGTCTGCCTTATTTGGTGATTATGATAATGATGGTAACAAAGATCTTTTTATTACCAATGGATATGTAAAAGATTA
>JAYUBR010000043.1:0-8927 GCA_043740775.1 Ferruginibacter sp.
GGTTTGGTAAGGATAGACAAGCGGGAAGGAATAACAGGTATGCCTAAATCTGTGCCGGCATTTTTTATAAATATTTCATGCAACCTGGGTTTAGGCGGCGGTAAAAAAATACCATCCGGATCGTTCACCAAACCTTCGTTGGTGCCAAACACACCAATTAGCTTATCAATCTTGTCATAATAAGGTTTTACCTCATCGTAAGTAATTGGCCAGTCATCGCCGAGGCCATCAATACTCTTGTGTTTAAAATCACTGGGGCCAAAGCGCAGCGAAATTCTTCCCCAGTGGTTGGTGCGGCCACCTACCATACGGGCACGCCACCAATCCCATTTGGTGCCTTCCGCATGTGTGTAAGGTTCGCCCTCAATTTCCCATCCATGATAGCAGCCATCAAAATCGCCAAAGGGCCTGAACTTGGTACTGGCACCACGCCTGGGCGATTCCCAGGGATTTTTTAACTGCAACGAATTAATAGCAGGGTCGTAATTGGCTCCAGCCTCCAAAAGGCAAACCTTTAAACCTGCATTGGCAAGCACATACGCTGCCATACCACCACCTGCACCCGAACCTACAATAACTGCATCGTATTGTTTAGGTTGTTTTTTAATTTGCAAACTATCGCCCATGTAAAGAGTTTATTTTTTTAACAAGCATAAAATAAAAAATACAAAGTGGAAAATACAAAAGTTTTAGGTTCTACAATCACCCCGTGGAATGTTTTTATGTTTTTATTGATGAATGGATTTAATTATTGCCTTTGACAGACTCTCCTGCAAAAACAAATTGAACAGTTATACCGCATTTGGTGCTGATTCTATTAATTGCGTTTTAATGACAATCTGTTACTTGGCTTTAGTAAGATTTCATTTAGGATACAACTAAGTATAAATTTGACCCCATAGGCACATAGAAAACATAGCCAACATAGTTGTGTAAGGTATATTTTCTATGTGTACTATGTGCCTATGTGGTTAAAAAAAATAAAGCAGAAACCAAATAACAGATAGTCTTTGCTTTTTTAAATTTGCGTAATTCGGCGGATATAATTCGTGTAATAACCTTGCATTTGTAACAATTAATTTTTATGTTCGTGTTCTGATTGGTCCTGCGAAATTCCGTCCTTTTGCTTCACGCCATTTTATTCATTCTTTATGCTGTAGCTTATTGCGCAATGCGTAGTAAAGCGTTACTGCTATTTATTTTGCAAGCCACGCCGCAATTAAAATTTGTACAAGATTGTAAATAATAACTAAAATAAACAATTATGGGCGTAATGATGCAGGCTTTTTACTGGGATTGTCCCCGGCTGGAAGCAAAGGAATTTGAGTGGTGGAATTTTGTAAATGAAAAAATGGCAACTTTAAGTAAGGTTGGTTTTACAGCAATTTGGCTGCCACCGGCTTGCAAGGCTGCCAACATGGGTGGTATGTCAATGGGGTATGATCCTTATGATTATTATGACCTGGGCGATATTGATCAGAAAGGATCTGTACCTACCTGGTTTGGTTCAAAAAGCCAGTTGGAAAAGCTTATAAATGTTGTTCACCAAAATAAAATGCAGGTATATGCCGACATGGTGCTAAACCATACCAATGGCGCAGACGAGGAGGAGAAAAATTTATTTGATGGCCAAACGAGATGGACCAAATACAATCCGGGCAGTGGTAAATTTGCAAGAGACTGGACCTGCTATCATCCGTCTTATTTTGAAAGATGGGATGATGATGCGTTTGAAGGCATGCCCGATCTTTGTCATCACAACCCGTATGTGTATAGCAGCCTGATGGAATATGCCCGCTGGCTGATTGAAGACATTGGCTTTGACGGGCTGCGGTACGATTTTGTAAAAGGCTATGGTGGCTGGATGATTAGCTCTATCCTGGACAGGTTGTATAAAAAACACGACACTACAAATTATTCTCCCTTTGGTGTAGGCGAGTATTGGGATTCGGATATCAATATTAACGATTGGCTAAGCCAAACCAATGCTTTTACCGATAACCCGGTTACTGCTTTTGATTTTCCGCTCCGTGGCAGGCTGAAAGATCTTTGCGACAGTTATGGCTTTAGTTTGAAAACCCTTACTGAAAAAGGTACATTGGTTACTGATGGAATGGCAGCTTGTGCAGTAAGTTTTGTAGAAAATCATGACACTGTGCGTACTGACCCAATTGTAAATGATAAGATGCTGGCTTATGCCTATATCCTTACCCACGAAGGATATCCCTGCGTATTCTGGGAGGATTATTACAACTTCGGCCTTGGACGGGAAGATAATAAAAATGGCATTGCCGCCCTGGTAAAAGTACATGAAGTATATGCAGGAGGCAACACCGAAATTCTTTATTGTGATGATGATCTGTACATTATGCAGCGCCATGGCAGTGCCGGTCAAAAAGGATTGCTGTTTGTGCTCAATAATTCCGGAAGATGGAACGGGCGGATGGTAAACACACAATGGGCGGAAACAAAATTTACCCCTGAAGCTTTTTGTGGAAAAAATAATACAGAGGAACCGCAGGATAAATGGACAGACGGATCAGGTGGCGGTGAATTTTGGGCACCACCAAGAGGGTATGTTGTTTATGTACCTGCTGATAAATAAAACTAAAAAACAGTTGCGGATTTTTTGCATGTTAGCTTTTCTATTCTATTGATTGGTTAAATAAAAATTGTATTACCATCCCACTTAATTTTTATTGATTTTTTTATGAAATAAAATTGCACCTCTTTTATTTTTTAGTTGAATTGATATTAGCGCCTTCTTTTATTTTTCCTGCTTTTTTAATACCCCCTTTGTGGTATTTTTCAATCTTTTTTTGTTAAACTGATCATTGTGTTTGCATTTGTCATTTATAATTTTTAGGTTAGCATTCTGCTTCTATCTATTGAAAGATCTGCCCCCGTTGCCGCCACAAAATTTTTTAATGATTTAATTGCCTTAACGGGTGAAACATAAGCTGATTAAATGTTTCATTGCCATTGTGGATGTAACGGTATTGTATTTTTTGTAGTGAATAATTATTGTTGTTGCTATTTATACCAGCTCAAAATTTCCCGGTAAAATCAAAATAAAAGCCTTTGTAAAATCAGGCGTAGCAGGTAAAATACGCTGCCATAAAAGTTATGTGCCGTTATAAAACTACCGCTTCATTTATTAAACTCCATCCTGTTGAATTATCCGAAATGAAATTTTAAAAAGCATAATCCGGTTAACTGAAAAGGGTAACTAAAAATCTATTTTACCATCAGTGGTTTTGCTATGCTGGTGTATTAGTATTCAATAGCGAAGAAGCAAAAAATAAAAATAACCAAACAACCTTCTTAAAAAAAATAAGCACCCGGGTAGCCGAAAACGGGATTCAAAGAGTAGGCAACTTTAATGTAAAAAAATGGCAAAAAAAACAATTTCATTCAATGAGTTGCAGCAGCAACTTAAAGAAAGCAATGCTGACTGGCATGCCGCTGAAAACACCGGCAATGCAGATGAACGTGGCTTAGGCTATGAACCAGGGCCGGGGGAAGCTTCGCTGGCAGAACGGGAAAAAATATCCAAACTTAGCCATGAACAATTTTTAAAATTAGATCGGGGCGCATTTGGTTTTCCTGCGGCTTTTGATCTGCGCAATGTGGGCGGCAACAACTACATTACATCAATCAAAAACCAGGGCGGATGCGGCTCCTGCGTGGCTTTTGGTACCATTGGTGCATTGGAAGGCAGTGTGCGCTTTCAACGCGGAAACCCTTCACTGGCCGTGGATTATTCCGAGGCACAACTGTATTATTGTTATGCAAAAGCAGAAGGACGCACCTGCGCATCTGGCTGGTGGCCTGATAGTTCATTTCCACATTTGCTAACTGGCGTAGTAGATGAAGCATGTTTTCCCTACACGGCCGGCGATCAAAATTGCAATCTTTGCAGTGACTATGCCAACAGGCTTACAAAAATTTCAGCCTGGCATAAAATTACAAATCCGGCGGATATGAAAACATGGCTTAGTACCAAAGGACCTATGTCAGTCTGCTTCACAGTGTATGAAGATTTTTATAATCATTACAGTGCCGGTGTTTACCGTTATGTGAGCGGAGCTGTTGTGGGCGGACACTGTGTTACTCTTGTGGGATACGATGAGGCTGGCCAGTATTGGATATGCAAAAATCAATGGGGTGCAGGCTGGGGTGAAGCCGGCTTCTTTCGCATTTGCTACGGTCAATGTGGCATTGATAGTGCGGCCTGGGCCATTGACGGTGTTATTGAAACCGGTTGGGTAAATAACATAGTTGTACAAGGTTTATGGAGCAACAATAACGACAGCAATGTATGGGCTTATTTATCAACGCTCGGCTGGCGTAAACTGGCAGTGCTCAACATCGAATCCACTATAGGAATGCTTACACAACTAAGTGCTGCAAAATCTGCAGGCCGTACCGTTTCGGTGTACCTTAACAATAGTTTGATAACCATCATTTACGGAAATTAAAAAACTCATAATTATGTCAACAGAAAAAAAAGTAATCGTTCCTACACCGGAAGAAGCACATGCCGCGTCGCATAAAGCACATACTAAGGCAAAGGTTGCCGATCATCCTACCATGGAGCCTCTATCACTTCAGCAGGCCGCTTCAGCTGGATTTGTTGCCGGCCAAAAAATTGCAGGTACTTTTGGGTCGGCCAATGCCACCAACCAATGGTTTAATATAACCAATGCGGGATGGCTTAAAATTTCTACAGCAAATGCCAATGCGCATATGGCCATCAGCATTATTGGTAAGCAAGCGTATGAAAAACAAACTACCATCAATTATAATCTGGATGCCACCAACCAGGTGACGGAAATTTATTCATTATAATCCTCATTATTTTTTAATGGTGCAGAAAAATAATTTTTTCTGCACCATTTTTGTACCATCAAACTTAAATTTAAATATATGCCTTCTATCACGTTATCTGTAAACGAAAAAAAAGAACTGCGCTTTGCCGGATTGGGTACCGCGGGATATATGTGGAAATGTAATTTAGGTGATGAAACAAAAGTAAAAGTAGAAAGACGTCTTGATGACAAACCGATGGAACATAATACAGCGGGTGCCAGCCACGATGAAATATTTACCCTTACCGCTCTAAAAAAAGGAACCGTGCATACCACTTTTATTCAGTACCGCCATTGGGAACCTGAATCATCTGCTATAAAAAAAATGGAGTACACCATTGAAATAGTTGGATGAACAAATTGCATTTCAAGTTTTAAAGGTGGGTGAAAGTAATGTTGACTTTGAAGTAATCACAATGCCTGATTTTACAATAATTTATACCTTTCTTAACTGATGGCTGCTATTCTTTAATAATTTTTTTCACAAGAACTTTATCAGTAAACACAGCTCTTACAATGTAGGCCCCTGCAGGATACCTGGTTACATTAAAAGTATACAATGGTAAACCTGCGCCTGAAATATTGGTTTCAGCAATTTTTTGCCCAAAAAGATTGTACAACTGAATACTTTTCAAATTGGAAGGATTTGGATAAAACTGCACTGCAACGCTGTTTTTTACCGGGTTGGGTGTTACCAAAAAGCCTGCTGCTTTTAAATTGGGGTTAATGCTGATTGTGCGCAAATTAATATCATCCAGGTAAATATTATTTTCAAACCCGTTAATATTTCTAAAAGCCAGCATTATTTTACCAGCATTGATATAAGAAGTGAGATTGATAGAATCTTTACGCCATTCATTGGAATTAGGTACAAAAGATGAAGTGTTTTCCGCAGCCGTTGTTACCAGTGTTTTGCCCCATTTTTTATAAAGGCTGATATAGGATAAACCACAATCTTTACTGATCAATACTTCCAGTGTATCCCAGTTATTGCCGACAGTATCAACAGGTGTAAAGGTAGAGGCTGCTAACTGGAAAGAAAGAAAGGCAGAATCAATATTAACCAGGTTAACCTCGGGCAATCGTAGATAGTCCTGCTGGTATGTATTGGCGTAATCAAAGTTTTTTATTACCACGCTGGCATTACCTGTTTTTGCAACACCTGTTACTTTTTCCCAGGTAACAGAATGGTCGGGATTTACAATATCCCATCCTGTGGGAGGGAAAGTGCTTCCTTCAAAACCTTCAAAACCTTCTGAAACAGTTGCAACAGGATCAAAATATTGAACAACGGTAGTAAGTGTATCATTGGCGTTATTTTCGTCAGTTCCTTCGTTAGGCGAAGCAACAAATATTTTTACCTGGTGTATACCGGGCGTAATGGTTACAGCACTTAAAGTAACAACATTGATAGCAAGCGAAGGGAGCGACCCCGTCCAGGGATAACTTACTGGTGTACCTTTATCAATTACTGTTTTAATCAACAGGTTGCTGAGTGTTTGCAATCCCCTGTTTCGGATGGTAACAACGGGGGTAAACGAGTTGGTGCAAATACGCTGAACCGGCGCATCAATTGTTTTTAACTGGGCATCAAGCGTTTTAAGTGCAACGGGTGTACAGCCGTCAGAAGTAGTGAGGGACAAACGGTACATTTGCAAAGCATTTTCCATTCTCTGTACCTGTTGTGTTGTAAATAACCGAAGGCACTGATCAAAACTGTAATCCATATAATCCTCGTATAAAATGCCATTGCCCGTTTTTGTACAGCTATCTAATTTTATACCGGTATAACATCCTGTTGTAGAATTAGCCTGGTTGGGTGTATCATCAACATAATCAGTACCGTCGCAACTACCATTGTCATCTCCCCAAATATGATACAAATTAAAATAATGGCCTGTTTCGTGGGTAAGTGTTTTACCGCCATTGTAGTTGGTATAGGATCCGCCGGGCAAGGAATGATAGTCTATTACCACCCCTTGTTCTAACGGTGCTCCATCATTGGGAAATGTGGCATAGCCCAGCAAATTATTTGCTAAAACAGTAACCCATACGTTAAAATATTTATCACCCTTCCAGATATCAGCGCCGCCAAGAGTAGCATGTTTTGCGCCGTCTTCAGAATTGCTGAAAGACGTTTTTGTAGTAGTCGTTCTTTCAATGCCATTGGTAATTTCACCCAAAGGTGTGCGTTGTGCCAGGCAAAACTGAATGGCTGAATTACCAATCAATGGTTTAAAAACATCAGGTATGGTTGCCGCATCCAAATTTACTCCCGCAAAGTCTTTATTTAGAACATCTAACTGTGCCAGTATCTGTGCATCTGTTACCAATGCAGGATTGGTTAATACAATGTGGAATATTATAGGAATTGTGTAAGTGGCTACCGGACGGGCAATTCCTGTAGCAGTGTCAACACCCGGTTGCTTTGCAGCTTTGGCATCCATCATTCTGTTGAAACTTTCAAGTTGCCAGGTAAACCTGGTTTTAAGGCCGGGATTTTGTTTGAATTTTTCTTCCAAACGTACCATGGTAGCGCATTGTTCCTGTTTTACATTTTGCAGTTTTTTTTGGGCAATCAGCCCTGAAAAAATTCCATTGATCATCAGCAAACAGATCGCTACTACTATATTTTTCATTGGTAAATTTTATTATTTAAAATTACTTAAATCTGTAAACATTAAAAAAAGCAAAAGGTTAAAGGTTAATTTGTACAGGCTATTCAAACGGCTGGATATTTTTTTTAGTATTGGGAATAGTTAAGCAGTAAATATACGGTAATCAATTTGTTTTGCCGATGGTGTTAAGCCGTAAGTATGGTAAAGGCTGCTTAATTTTGAACAACCAGTTTTTTAAATACAATATTTTTTCCATCGCTGAAACGTACAAAATACAAGCCTGCCGCAATAAATGAAATATCAATTTTAGAAGTGCTTCCATTTGTTTTGTTAGTCATTATATTTTTACCATTGGCATCAATCAGGGTTACCAATCCCGGCTGTTGTAAACCACTTATTGTAAAGTAATTTTTTGCGGGGTTAGGCGATATCTGTAAGGCAGACTGACCTTTATTAAAAACGGGAATTATATGACTATAACTAAATTTTCCGTTGATGTCTGTTATTTTTAACCGGTAAAAAACAGCGGCTGCATTGGCAGGTACAGTCTTATCAGTAAAAGCATAAGAAGCCTTTCCACCGGCTATGGTTGCAACATTAGTAAAATCAACCCCATTGGTGCTTTGCTCTACATCATAGGCTGAAAAATTTATTTCATTTTCAGTCTTCCATGTTAAATATACCTGGCCGTCTTCACCTTTAGCGGTAAACGAAACAAGATTAACCGGCAATGCAACCGGCCTCGTCAGCGAAATATCATCAAAATAAACGTTTATGGCAGGCTGATTAAATTGTATTTCTGTTTGCAACCTTATCCTGATGGTTCGGGTACCTGCAGGCGCTATCCTTGTATTGCTATAAAAATTCCACCCGGCACCTGACCCCAAAAAATATGATTGCCAGGTGCTGGTATAACTTGTTCCCAATAGCGTAGTAGAGGCATCTATAAAATCAACAATAAAACGTCCCTGGTCAGTTTGATTGCTTACGGGCGTTTGTATATATCCGCTAAAAGTATATGGCAGTAAACCTGCATCAATCGAGACAGCATCGGAGGATACATCGATGTCCTGCCGTAATTCAAATGGCCCTTGAAAGATGAAACTCCCTCCGTTACAACCGGAAAAGAAAATCGTTCCGCCCGCTGCGCCAGTTGTATGGTCATAAGGATAATTAGCACTCCCGTCCGGTATCATTGTCCAATTAAGAAAATTGCTCGTCGGAACCGATAAGCAGGTTAACGCCCCCTGACTCAAGATCATCCAGCCGGTGCCGCGGGGCAAACTTTCGGCATCAGGGTTTATTACCAGGTTTTGGGCTGTCAATAGGGTTAAATTGAAAATGCCGCAAATGAAAAGTATAATTTTTTGCATAGACCATGTTTGTACTAATGTACAATAGTTTTTTTGGATTACAGTTATCCGCTTAATTAGGGCAT
>JAYUBR010000044.1:0-2702 GCA_043740775.1 Ferruginibacter sp.
GCTTTTAATTTCGCCACATCTACATTACTCGGGCATTCCGACTTACAGGCTTTACAACTGAGGCAAAGATCCATTACGTCATAAATTTCTTTATGGTTAAAACGGTTTACTTCTTTTGAATTAGTTAAAAATTCACGTAAAATATTTGCCCTTGCACGGGTAGTATCTTTTTCATTTCGGGTAGCCATAAACGACGGGCACATAGTGCCGCCGCTTAAAGGTGTTTTACGGCAATCGCCGCTGCCATTGCATTGTTCAGCGTGTTGCAACACATCCTGGTTATGGTAGCGAAAGATGGTATTGAAGGTGGGTGTTTGCTGGCCGGGCGTGTACCGCAACATGGTGTTCATGGGCGGTGTATCCACAATTTTATTTGGGTTAAAAATATGTTGCGGATCCCAGGTATTTTTTAATTGTTTTAACAGCAAATAATTTTTAGGGCCAATCATCTGTTCAATAAATTCACCTCTTAACCTGCCATCACCATGCTCACCACTTAAGGAGCCATCATATTTTTTTACCAGTGTGGCAATTTCCTGTGCAATGGTTTTAAAAAGTCGGTTACCTTCTTCAGTTTTTAAATTGATGATGGGGCGCAAATGTATTTCGCCGGAACCGGCATGGGCATAATGCACCGCATGTAAATTGTATTTTACCAGTAGCTCATTAAACTCACGGATGTAGGCCGGCAGATCGTTTACATCAACCGCTGTATCTTCAATAACCGGTACTGCTTTGGCATCACCGGGTAAATTGCCCAGCAAACCTAATCCTGCTTTTCGCAGGGTCCATATCTTTTTAGTGTCATTGCCAAAAAGCAATGGAAAATGGTAGCCTAACCCTGCGGTACGCATTTCGGCTTCCACATTTTTGCAGATACCTGTTATTTCTTCACGGGTATTTTTTACAAACTCAATTACCAAAATCGCACCTGGATCTCCCTGTACAAAAAAGCGGTTCTTACTTTGTTCAATATTGCCTTTGGTACATTCTAAAATATAATGGTCTATCAGCTCACTTGCGCTGGGCTTGTATTTCAGCGCAATTAAATTGGCCCGCAGGCTTTCATCAATGCTGTTAAAATGTATGCATAGCAAGCCGGTTTCTTTGGGCGGAAGCGGCACCACATTTAATTTTATTTCGGTGATAAAAGCCAGCGTTCCTTCCGAGCCGGCAATTAATTCGCAAAAATTAAAATCGGGCATGCCTGCTACAAAGGGCGCTTTCTCCAACAACATGTCAATCGCATAGCCGGTGTTGCGGCGCTCTACCGATTTTTTTGGAAACTGCTTTCTTATCTCCTGCTGGTTATCGTAATTGCTTAAAATGCTGCGGATGTTTTTATAAATTTTTCCTTCCAGGTTATCCGTTTCGCACTTTGCATGAAAGGCATCATTGGTTACCGTTTTAAATTCAACATCTGTTCCATCACTTAAAATTGCTTTCACTTCCAGCAAATGTTCCCGGGTGCTGCGGTAAACAACTGAATTAGATCCGCAGGAATTATTGCCCACCATACCACCAATCATTGCCCGGTTGGCGGTGGAAGTTTCCGGGCCAAAAAATAAACCATGTGGTTTTAAAAAAATATTTAATTCATCCCTGATTACGCCCGGTTGTACCCTTACCCAGTTTTCTTCTGTATTGAGTTCAAGTATGTTGGTAAAATTTTTAGATACATCCACGATGATGCCGTTACCCACCACCTGCCCGGCAAGAGAAGTACCTGCAGTACGCGGAATTAAAGAAGTAGTATTGTCATTGGCAAACTGTATCAGTTTTTTAATATCTTTCTCAGTTTTGGGGATGGCGACTGCCAACGGCATTTCCCGGTACGCTGAAGCATCCGTGGCGTACAATATCCGCATGGTATCATCTGTAAAAAAATCTCCTTCCAGTATCCCGGCCAGTTTCTTTAATTTTTCCTTCATTACCAATATTTACTTTGCTGCAAAATTAATCGAAAATATAGAAACACAGATATCGGTTGCTATCTTGCTTTGCAAGATGGATGGAAACGCTGATGACGCTGGTTTGGACGGATTGGTACAGATTTTTTATCATCTTGTTTTGCTCTTACAAATGAAAACCATTTATTCCGTTCAATCCGTATTAATCCGTACAACCAGCGTTTCTATCCAATTGTTCAGTTAATTTTGATTGAATATTAAATTAATTTACAAACCCAATATGCAGCTACCGCTGGAATTTATTGAATCAATTATAGCCACTAAAGGTTTTGATAAGGCTGCATTTGAAGCGGTTCACCAATCTGGTGAACAGGTTGTTTCAATCAGGTTAAACCCGGCTAAAATAAAAAGCAGTCAGGATATTTCGTTTACCGATGCAGACATTGAAAACAAGGTACCCTGGAGTACACATGGCTACTATCTTTCCCAACGTCCATCCTTTACTTTGGATCCGGTCTTTCATGCAGGGGCTTACTATGTACAGGAGGCCAGCAGCATGTTTTTGGAACAGGCCCTGCAACAAACAACCGATTTATCTAAACCCATAAAAGTATTGGATCTTTGTGCTGCGCCGGGCGGAAAATCTACCTTGCTGCAATCGTTGATCACCGATAAAAGTTTATTGATAAGCAATGAAGTAATTAAAACAAGGGTAAATATTTTGGCGGAGAATATTACCAAATGGGGAGCTGCCAATGTGATAGTAACCAACAATGATTCCAAAGATTTTCA
>JAYUBR010000045.1:0-2698 GCA_043740775.1 Ferruginibacter sp.
TTTGTTTTAGGTACATGTAAACTTAATATGCCTGCTTTGTATTCTGCACTTATAAATTCGGCATCTACATTGGATGGTAATACAATATGCCGGTAAAAATAATTGTAAGTGAATTCGTGTAATTTAAATGTATCCTGTTCAGGCATTGCGGCTGTTTTATGTGCCACACAAACAGACAAGATATTTTTATCAGTATAGATTACCAGTTCTTCTCTGTTCACTCCTGGTATGGCAATTTCCACTTTAACTGAATGCTCTGACTCGGTTAGATTTACCGGTGGATGCATGACTGTACTTCCGGCAAATGAACTTTTAAGTTCCTCTTTTACATCAACTTCATTGAGTAATGGTACAAACTGACCGGGGTAAATTGAACAACAAGGTTTAGATGAGAGTGAATTTTTCATATGACTTATTTTAAAGTGATCGGATGATCTGGTAACACTAAAACAGTACCTAAAGGTAAGTGGATACAATTTTAAAAAACAATGACAAATGTCATATAAATAAAAGGCAAATTATCAAAAATTTGCCTTTGTAATTTTATCTTTATCTTTTGTAGTTTTTATACTACAACCTATCGTTGGTTTATTCTAATTCCTTTCGGGAAAAAGATATATAGGTTAACTGCTTTATCAAAACGGGTAATTGATGAGTGTCATTAGCAAGACTGATTGCAACCATTAGTTTGGCTTGAATATATCATTAATTTTACATAAACCGGAACATGGAAAAACGGCCACATTGCAAAAAATATTCAGTAAAAAATTCAGTAATTTTCTATAAAAAATAATTTATGAAGGCACTTGTAATTTCGGGAGGAGGCAGTAAAGGCGCATTTGCCGGTGGCCTTGCCGAATACCTGATAACAGTATGTAACCAGGACTATAAAATATTTATTGGCAGTTCAACCGGCAGCTTATTGGTGCCATTACTTTCCATCGGAGAAATTGAAAAACTAAAGAAAGTATTTACAACCGTTACTCAAAATGACATCTTCAACAACTGTCCTTTTCTGTTAAAAAAAAGAAGAGGTGTATACAAAACAAAAATCAATCACCTTGGTATTTTAAAAATGTTTATGGAAGGAAAAAAAACATTTGGAGAAAGCGAAAACCTGCGGAGCCTTATTTTTGAAACCATTAGTGAAGCTGATTTTGACCGTATAAAAAAAAATGACGTAAGCATTACGGTATCTAATTTAAATACCATGGGGGTTGAGTATAAAGAAGCAAAAGATTGTACTTACATTGACTTTTGCGAATGGATCTGGGCATCAGCTTCGCTGGTTCCTTTTATGAGCCTTGTAAATAAAAATGGATTTGAATATGCGGATGGCGGTATGGGAAATATTGTTCCTGTTTACCAGGCCATTCAAAAAGGAGCTACTGATCTTGATATTATTGTTTTAAAAAGTAATGAAAATCCGGTTAATAAATTACCGGTAAGAAATGCACTGGATCTTACCTCCAGGGTTTTTTCATTTATGCTGAACCAGATTGTTACAGACGATTTAATCATTGGCCGTCTTGAAGGCCTGAACAAAAAAATCAAACTCAATTTTTATTATCCCAAAAAGGAACTCACAACCAACTCCCTTATATTTGACCCGAACCAAATGCGGGAATGGTGGGCGTATGGCTATAGCATTGGAAAAGAGAGTTGTCCCGACAGCAGGGTAATTGACTTACCAGTAAAGGCAAATTCAACCGTTTTTTCACCGGAAGATTCAAAATAAATCCAGCAGTTTTTCTCTAATTTATTTATTGTACTAAATATTACATTGCTTACGCAACATAAAATAGAAACACGCCAGCCAGAAAGATTCATTCTGGCGGGGATGACGCTGAATACACGCCTGCCCGACTGCTTCGTTGAGGCGGGGATTAAAACGGATTTATTTTTTCGCTTTGTGAAAACTCATCAGCGGATATCAATCTCTGTGAATTGATATCCGTGTCATCAGTTAAAATCCGTGTTATCAGTGTTTCTATCCTATGTAGCATACCTTGTGTAATTATTAGTATGTTGTGAAATGATTGTATACAAAAAATAAAAATGACCACCAGGGAAAAAGCCAACCAAATATTTAACTCAGCGGTGGCGGCAGCTCAGCCGGCACAATTAATTCCTGTACATTTATTTATTGAGGATAGAGTGTTGCATATTTTTGATCAGGAGTTTTTAATGAAGGAACTGCAAAATGTTTATGTAATTGGTGCAGGAAAAGCCAGTGCTGCGATGGCTAAAACAGCAGAAGAAATTTTGGGCGGTTTAATTACAGAAGGAATAGTAGTTACGAAATATGAACATTCCATTCTACTACAAAAAATTATTTGTTTAGAAGCAGCACACCCGGTACCTGATGAAAATGGCGTTGCTGCTACAACATAAACCATTCAACTATTGCAGCAGGCAGGCGAAAACGATTTGGTTATTTGCCTTATAAGTGGTGGTGCATCTTCTTTGTGGATAGATATACCTGATGGTGCATCTCTCAACGATCTGCAAAGTACTTATGAACTGCTGTTAAAAAGCGGTGCTACCATTGATGAAATGAATACCATCCGCAAACACTTATCAGCCATTAAAGGCGGACAGATATTGCAATATGCACCAAGGGCTAACTGGTTTTCATTGATCATTTCAGATGTGCCAGGAGATGACTTATCCGTAATAGCCAGTGGCCCTACAGTAC
>JAYUBR010000046.1:0-2698 GCA_043740775.1 Ferruginibacter sp.
CCACTGGTGCTGCGGCTGTGTTGCAGCATACCTTTTACAATGGCATCGGCACGTTTGCCGTGATGATTTATTTTTTCTGAATTTTCTATTATATCATCAGCGATTGATTTTACTTCATCAATATTTCCTTTGCCTGCTTCATCTTTTAATTCTTCAAGTAATTCTTTATTTACTTCACTAAAATTATTAACGAAGTTTAACGGGTTTTGAATTTCATGTGCAATACCTGCGGTAAGCGCCCCCAGCGAAGCCATCTTTTCTGACTGTATCAGCAGGGCCTGTGCAGATTGCAGGTCGGCCAGGGTTTTATGAACTGCTTCTTTTTGCTCATGTAAAACTATATTGGCTTTATGTTTTTGACGGTTGTTGCGGTACAAAATAAATGCTACTATAAGCACCCCGGCAAGGATGGCTGACAAAGCATACATTTTAATTTTATTTTGCCAGGCTTCAAATTCAGCTTCTTTTTTTTGCTGGATTATCTGTTGCCGCCTTTCTTCCCTGTTGGTGAGCATTTGTACTTCCCGTACTTTTTCTGCACCGGTTATGCTGTCCTGCGCTGCTACGGCAAGGTCACTGTAATACAAAGCTTTCTCGAATGAACCCGGTTTTTCATATACTGACCGCAAAAGGCTTGCAGCCTCTTTCATTATGGCATATACTTTTAAAACTTTTGAGCCATCGTAAGCTTTTGTAGCATAGTAAATGACCGAATCGGGCTTACCTGTTTTTAAATAGAAGCCAGCCAGCGATAAATGGCTTTCCTGTATGGAAACCGGAAAATTTACTTCAACTGCTTTGCTGAGTGCCAAATGAAAAAAGCGGATAGCCTCTGTTGGCTGGTTAAGCCTGCTATAAATTTTACCTGATAAATTACAAACCTGGCAATAGAAAAACGGATCGGGTTCTTCCAGTATCCGTTGATAACTTATCCGGGCAAAATACAGGGCCGAATCTAACTGGTTCATTTTTTCATAGATCATTCCCATCCTCATAGGCCCTGCCACATAACCCCTGCGGTCAAAATTGGGCGTTTTATTTTTAAATTGTTCTTCCGAAAACTGCAATGCCCGTTGGTGGTAAATTTTGGCATTTGCAAGGTCGCCCCGTGCTTCGTAATTCATGCTGATAAAGGCTAAAGGCATACTGATATCACCCTTGGTTTCTTCGGCGTAGTGCAATACTTCCTGCAGCATTTCGATTGCTTTTGCAGGCTCACCAATAGTGCCGTTGTAAAACCCAAAAACAGTTAAGCAATTCATGATCCTTTGCTTATCATTCAATTGCCTGGACAGTTTGAGGGCATCAAAATAATTATGTACTGCCTGGTTGGCATTTACATATTGATTGGCCATGCCCAGTTGCATCAGCACGTCGTATTTAGCAGTATCGGCCGTGGTTTTTTCCAGTACCTGTGTAAGGCTGTCAATATAGTTGGCAGTTGGTTTGTATTGCCCTGCAACCAGCAAACTACCTATTGCGGTGATGAAAAGTAAAATAATTTTTTTCATTGTCACTAAATTTTTACAGCTTTTATAAGATTGTGTGAACGGGGACCTGCCTGCCGGTAGGCAAGTTTATGTGTTTAGTATTATTTAAATGATTAGCGAAATATGGTTTGACAGTTAATGAGCATAAGGTAATTATTTTATTGGCAATTCTATAATAAATGCGGCACCTGCCTGTCCGTCCCGATTGCTATCGGGACGGACAGCTGACCCCGTCCGACCGGGTCGTCTGTGAGGGCTTCCTTTGTCTCCACTTTTATTTCCCCGCCGTGTGCTTTTATAATATCATAGCTTGTTTGAATCACCGATTTATTAGATTTACGGATTTCACGGATTTTACTAAGGCGTCTATTCCGTGTAATCTTTTAATCTTATTAAATCCGTGATTCAGACAATAGGCAATTGAATAATAAATTCTGAACCTTCCCCTTCTTTTGTTTCTACTTTTACCTCACCGCCATGTGCTTTTATAATATCATAACTCAAACTCAAACCCAATCCCGTGCCTTGTCCTGTGGGCTTTGTAGTAAAGAATGGTTGAAAGATTTTATCAATTACTTTTTGCGGAATGCCATTACCGTTATCACTTACACTAACCCGTACTTTATCACCCACTTTTTTTGTACTTACAGAAACTGTCGGCTCATATCCAATAATATTTTGTTGTTTCTTTTCATTTACAGCATAAAATGCATTGTTATATAAATTCAACAACACCCTTCCAATATCCTGCGGAATAATATTTATTGACCCGACGCTTTCATCAAAATCTGTTTTCAATGTTGCATTAAACGATTTATTTTTTGCACGAAGCCCATGATAGGAGAGGCTTAAATATTCATCAGCCAATTTGTTAATATCTGTTGCTTCTTTGTGCCCACTACTGCTGCGGCTATGTTGTAACATGCCTTTTACAATGGCATCGGCACGTTTGCCATGATGGTTTATTTTTTGTTCGTTTGCCTTAATGTTATTTAGTAAATCATCCTCCAGCTGCGGGTTTCTTTCACCATTCACTTTTAACTTTTCAGTTTTTAATTCTTCAATTAACTCTGTGTTTATTTCACTAAAATTATTTACAAAATTTAATGGATTTTGTATTTCATGTGCAATGCCTGCGGTGAGTTCTCCCAGGCTTGCCATTTTTTCTGACTGTATCAATTGTGTTTGTGTTGCCTTTAAAGTTTCGT
>JAYUBR010000047.1:0-8877 GCA_043740775.1 Ferruginibacter sp.
CTGAAATTAATCCGTCCGGTATACTGAATATTGGGATGATTGGCTGCAAAAAAATTCAATGGTTGATCCGCTTTTTGTTGTGCTGTTAACCACATACAAGCCTGTATGCAAATTATAAGGAGTATTAAATTTCTTTTCATGCTAATGAAATATTTTATTTTATTGCCCCGCCCTTCAGGGCGGGGCAATTCATATGCGGGGCAACTCATGGCAGGGCAACTCATCCAATTTACCTGTATTTAAAATCTGCACTTTTATTGCCAATCATCACTTTAAAATCTCCCGGTTCTGTTACTGTTTTTAATTGTGCATTTACAAATGCCAGATCACTTTTATTAATACTGAATGTTACCGTTTTGGTTTCGCCCGCTTTCAGATCTATTTTTTGAAATGCCCTTAAACGTTTCATATTCGGTGTTATGCTTGCATACATATCCCTTGAATATAACTCCACCGTATGCTTACCATCACGGGTTCCGGTATTTTTAACTTTTATTGTAATGGTTAAATTTTCATTGCCTTTTAGCTCAGTGGTATTTAATGTTATATCGCTGTAGTCATACGTGGTATAACTTAACCCATATCCAAAAGCAAACAAAGGATTGTAACCTGTATGCGTTTCTTTGTAATTAATTTCCCTGCTATCTTCTGTTAATTTTCTATCGTACAAAACCATTTCGCCCATGCTGCGTGGATAGCTAAACGCCAATATACCATTGGGATTATAATCACCAAACAATACATCTGCAATTGCTTCACCGGTTTTCTTTCCGCTCCAGTAAGCCATTAGTATCCCTTTCATGGCGGGTTCAATATTGGTGATGAGCCGTGGCCTGCCTTCTGTTAAAACCAATATTACCGGCTTGCCAGTTGCTGCAGCGGCTTTCGCCAGGGCAAGCTGATTTTCATCCAATGCCAGATCAGCAATATTGCCGGGTGTTTCTGCATAGGCATTTTCACCCAGGCCTAAAATAATTGCGTCTGCGTTGGCGGCTGCTTTCGTCAGTGCTGCGGTATCATAATTCAATGGATTATCAAATCCCTTACCGGTGGTGGTTACAATATTTGCCGCCCCCAATTTATCAGTGATGGCTTGTAAAATTGTTTTACTATCTGCGGGATACCATTGTTCATCTTTACCCTGCCAGGTATAACTCCAGCAACCATTTAAGGCACTGATACTTTGTGCCGCAGGCCCGGCCACCAATACTTTGGTATTTTTTGAAAGGGGTAAAATATTGGTTTCATTTTTTAATAAAGTCATGGCTTCGTGTGCTGCATCCAGTGCCAATGCCTGGTATGCTGGTTTGCCAAAATTTGCTATGGCTTCTTTTTCAGGATATGGATTTTCAAATAAACCCAGCTTATACTTCAGCAGCAAAATTCTTTTTACAGCATCGTCAATTCTACTCATTGGCACCTCTTTCTTTTTTACTGCTTCTACTAAAAGATCATAAAAAGAAAAATCGTTTGGCACCATACTCATGTCTATTCCTGCATTTACACACAATGCTACTGCTTCCCTTGGCGTAGCTGCAACATGATGTGTTTCATGAACTCTTTTAATATCTTCCCAGTCAGTAACAATGAGCCCTTCAAACCCCAGTTCCTTTCTTAATACATCCGTTAATAAATATTTACTTGCGTGAACCGGCACCCCGTTTATTTCACTGGAGTTAATCATGATGGTGGAGGCACCTGCTTTTACCGCTTCCCTGAATTGTGGCAAATAATATTCACGCATTTCTATTTCGGGTAAATAAACAGGTGTTCTGTCTTTTCCTGTTCTTGAGGCAGAGTAGCCTAAATAATGTTTCATACAACTGGCAACCGCAGTGGTGCTGCGCAAACCGTCTTCTTCATACGCTTTTATTACATTAGCCCCCATTATTTTTCCAATAAATACATCTTCTCCATAAGTTTCCGGAAACCTTGCCCACAAGGGTTGGCGGCCAATATCCAGTACAGGCGCAAAGTTCCAGCGAACGCCGGAGGCCCGCAATTCTTTTGCAGCAACTTTCGTAACCGCTTTTGCCAGTTCTGTATTACGGGTTGCGGCCATAGCAATATTTTGTGGAAACAAGGTGGCATCTAATGTATAAGTCTGTCCATGAATACCATCAAGGCCATAAATAATGGGTATTTTTAAGCGGGTATTGTTCGCTTCATCCGCCATTTGCGTAAGCAGTTTATGCCATTGCGTTACTGTTAGTGCATGGCCTGTTACATTTAAAATAGAACCAACCTTATAATCAATGATTGCCTTTTTTAATTTGGCAGCATCCAGCTCTCCATCTGTTTGTGTGCCTACCACACCGAGTGTAACCTGCGTCATCTGGCCCACTTTTTCTTCCAGTGTCATTGCCGCAATTAATTTGTTTATTTTTTTATCTGCAGGGTTAGCAGCTTTTTTTGTTTGCGCATTTGTAGTGATGCAGATAGCAGCAACAAAAATAAAGAAGAGGTAGCTTTTCATCGTTAATATTTAAGGTTTGTTATTGTTTATTATTTTATTATTCCTGCAAAATGAGCAAGCATTTTCCAGGTATTTTCACCCTGTATTACAAAGATAACTGAGGCTCATTCTTCGGGTATTAAATCTACGGTATAATTGTCTAAATAACTTTACAAATAATCGCTATTTAGTGTCTGCCCCAATTCGGTTTATCAGTTCAATACAGGCCCTGCTGTTATGGTAAGGGCATTTCCACAAACCCACTTTATCCTGCCCCTGTATGGGTTGGTTGTGTTCATCCAGCCCCCAGATCCATTCTCCGTTTTTAGTATCCTTAATGGAAGTTTTTATAAACTGCCAGCTATCAACAGAATGCTGCAAATACTGGCTGTTGTTCGTAATTTGCCATGCTGTAAAGAAGCCAACCATGGCTTCTGCCTGTGGCCACCAATGCTTTTCTTTTACAAGGTGTTTGCCCTCTTTTTCATACCATAAACCACCATCACTATCAAGGCCTTCTTTAGCGGCATCCGCTATTTGTATGGCAATTTCTTTTAGTTGTGTTACCAGTATGTCATCCTTTATTACTTCTGCAGCTTCCAGCAATAACCAGGCTGCTTCTATGTCATGGCCGTAAGAAATAATATTGCCTTTGACCATCCAGTTTTCATCAAAAAATAAATTCAGATGCCCCGTATGTTTATTTATGATGTGTTCTGTAAAATTTTTAGTTAATAATACGATGCTGTTGCGCAGGTTTTCGTTTGGCCAGATGTGGTATAAGTTTGTATACGCTTCCAAAACATGCAGGTGCGTATTCATCGTCTTTTTTTCATTGGCATCTTTACTGCTCAACCTTAGGTCACCAATGGGTTGCCAGTTACGGGTAAAGGCTTCCAGGTAGCCGGTTTGGGCTGCATCAAAACTGTGCTGTTCAATCAGGCGGTACAACGTTATGGCTTTACTTTTTGCTTCTTCCAAATGAGTACTTTGGTAATATTCACTGTATGCATACAGCAAAAAGGCAATTGCATATACCTGCTTTTTAGTATCGGCAGGTTCGCCTGTAAAATTCACGGTCCAAAAAATACCCCCATAAACTTTATCAACAAAATAGGTATTGATGTATTGATAGGCCCTGTGCGCTATCGCAAGGTATTTTTCGTTTGCTGTACAATTATACGCGGCAGCAAACGACCACAAAATTCTGGCATTTAATACAGCCCCTTTTGGTGCAGTGGTTTCCCTGTTATTTTCAGTATCAATTTTTCCATAAAAGCCACCATCGTTTTCATCCAGTGCATATTTCATCCAGTATTCCAGAATATCACTTAACTCCGTTTGTAATTCGCTGCGATATTGTTGCAGGGGGTTGATCATAATTTTTTCGAAATATTTTATGGCTGCAACTCGACTCATTCAATAACTTACCTCAGCAAATTTTACCAGATGAGAAAGACTTATTTTGCAAATTCCTGCTCTTGCTTTTCTTCTAATTTAATTAATTTATTGGCATCTATGCTACTGTTAATCGTGTTTACAGATGCAGCAGAACTCCATCCATCTGCCGGGGTGTTGGTTACATAATCCACCAACTGATCAATGGTTGAAGTTGCCACATGCATCCTGCTATCTGATGATGCGTAATAAATAAATACCCTGCCATCATCTTCTGCAATCCAGCCATTACTAAATACTACATTGCTAACATCCCCGATGCGTTCTTCGCCTTCAGGTGCTAAAAAATAACCACCTGGCTTATGTGTAACCCTGGTAATATCATGCAGATCCGTCATAAACATATACAACGTGTAGCGAAGGCCTGCAGCAGTATTTCTTACTCCATGTGCCAGGTGGAGCCAGCCACGGTTGGTTTTAATGGGAGCCGGACCAAGACCATTTTTCATTTCAAAAATAGAATGATACATCCGTGGATCAATCACAGTTTCCTTCTCAATAACCGCATTGGTAATATCTGCTGCCAGTCCAAAACCAATACCACCTCCTTCGCCTGCTTCAATAAAACTATCCTGTGGCCTGGTGTAAAAAGCATATTGGCCCTGTACAAATTCGGGGTGCAATACTACATTTCTTTGTTGTGCAGAAGGGGTTTTTAAATCGGGCAACCGCTGCCATTGTACCAAATCTTTTGTTCGGGCAATACCACCTTGTGCAATAGCTGCACACTGGTCGCCCAGTGCTGCAGCAGGGTCTTTTCTTTCCGTACAAAAAAGACCATAAATCCATCCGTCTTCATGAGCAATCAAACGCATGTCATAAATATTGGTATCGGGTACAGTCGTTTCCGGCATCAGTACGGGATACTCCCAAAAAATAAAATTATCAATCCCATTGGCACTTTCAGCAATCGCAAAAAAAGATTTTCGGTCTGCTCCTTCCACCCTTGCCACCAATAAATATTTATCATTCCATTTAATAGCCCCGGCATTAAACACAGCGTTGATTGCAAACCGCTCCATCAGGTATGGGTTGGTTGCTTCATTCAAATCGTACCGCCAGTTAAGTGGTGTATGGAACGCAGTAAGTATGATATTTCCATAGCGGTCAAACACACCATTGCCATTTAATACTTTTTTATTTTGCTTTGTAAGTAAGGCATCCTGGGTTTGCTTAAGTTGTTGTAATCTGTTTTTAAATTGATGGTGCATGTTGGCGTATTTGATCAATAGAAGGTTTAGAATATTTTATTATTTTACAAGGGTGTAATAAAAATAACGATGTTGATTATTTACTGTACAGCTTTTTTGTCTTTACTTTTTTTTCAAAGATCATTGTATTTATCATAGAAAATTTTTTAAAATCTGCTGCTGATAACTGGCCTTTGTACGGTACATAAAACTCTGATTCATTTTTTGATTTCTGTCCTGCATTGCGCCAGGCCAAGGCATAAGCAATGGTATGTTTTTCCAATGCTTTAGCTAAAACACCTGACCACCATTGCGCATCGGGAAGAGTATTGTATCCAAACTCTGTTAATGCAGCAATTTTATTTTTGGATCCGGCAATTTTTTCTATTAAAGAAAGACTTTTATCTATTTCAGCAATAAATTTATCATTCGCAAGTATGTCGCCCTTCTGGTAAATATCAAAACCAATTACATCTACATAATCATCACCGGGATATCTTTCCAGGTAGTCTTCACTTGTAGCAAACCGGTCTGTATTGTAAGCGTACAACAGGTTGTGTACATTCTTTGTATCTTCTAAATAGGTTTCAGTAAAACGATACAATTGTTTCACCTCTTCCGGTGTACAATGATTTTTTCCCCACCAGAACCAGCTTCCGTTTAGTTCGTGAAAGGGACGAAAAATAACCGGAATATATTCACCATGTTTTCCTTTTAAATCAAGCATAAATGCGGCCACTTTATCAAGCCAGCTTATATACAATTCATTTTTTTCACCGCCGGGTAAAACTGCTTCAACAGTGCCGGGTGCAGGCTCCCATGCCGTTTTTCCTGTTAGCGGATTATTGAGGTGCCAGCTAATTGTTACCACACTACCGCTTTCATAAGCGGTTGCAATAAACTGTTTCATTTTATCAAAGGGAACACCATCAAGATTTACCGGTGCGTCAATTTCAATCCGGCCAAGCTCCCATCCATATACTGCCGGGAATTGACCGGTGGTTTCTTTTACATCACTTCTTCCGGCTTCGTATTTCCATCCTACTCCATAAGCAAGATCATCCTGGTGGCCAAACAAAATGCCCTTACCGGCCTGCTTGTGCAAATTGGCAAGCAGGTTCTTTGTTTCTTTGGTAGCTTTTTTATCTGCCGTTTGGGCAAGACTATTTATTTGTATCAGCAAAGCGAAACCCACACAAAAGCAAACAATCACTTTTTTCAAAATAGAAAATTTTATTGGATGATCATTAAAGAAAATAACTGCATAAACGCAATGATTACAATATCATAAATGGCTTAAACGAATGCTTGCAAAATTAACACGATTGCTTATCTACATTCTAATACTATCTTATCTTATCATTGATTTAAATTGATTTCAGTTAATATTAGTTAATCAATACAGCGCCCCATTTATCCGGTTAAAGGAATGGTACTATTTCAGTTATTTTTTTGTACTTTCAATTGTTGTTTAAAGCGGTTAAAATTAAATCTGCCATATTAAAATGCACAAAAATATTGTTAGAGAAATAACTCCCTTAACGCAAAATGATTGCTTTACCATTTTTAGCAGGGTAAAAAAGGAATTTAATTTCCCCTTACATTACCATGAGGAATTTGAACTCAATCTCATCAGCAATGCCAAAGGTGCCAAACGAATTGTAGGCGATCATATTGAACTGATTGATGATCTGGAACTGGTTTTGATTGGCCCCAATTTATCCCATGCATGGTTTACCGCCCAGTGCGAAAGCAATGAAATAAAAGAAGTTACCATCCAGTTTCACAGAGATCTTTTTGATGAAAAATTCCTGAGTAGAAACCAGTTGAGTTTCATCCGTAAAATGTTTGATCAATCGGCCAAAGGCATTCTATTTTCCAAAGAAACAGCCCAGGTAATTTCGGCCCGCATTGTTTCACTGCACCAACAAACCGGCTTTGATTCCGTGATGGCGCTCATAAATATCCTGCATGATCTTTCCACTTCCCGTAACATCAGAACCTTGTCGGAAGCTACTTTCAACACCGGGTTTCAAATTAATTTCAACAGCAGGCGTATTGAAAAGGCTTTTGAGCACATGAACAAAAACTACGATAAACCAATAACGCTGGGTGATATTGCCCGGCTGGTAAATATGACAGAAGTTTCTTTCAGCCGCTTTATAAAAAACGTACCGGCATTACTTTCATTGACAGTTTAAATGAAATAAGACTGGGCCATGCCTCCCGTATTTTGATAGACACCACCAACTCCATAGCCGAAGTCAGCTACAGTTGTGGCTTTAATAATATCTCTAACTTTAACCGCTTATTTAAAAAGAAAAAAAACTGCACTCCTAAAGAATTCAGGGAAAATTTTGCAGGAACCAGAACCTTTTTTTAACCGCAATTTTTTTTGAGATAAATTTTTTGTCCTGGCTAAGAATCAATGTGGTACTTCATTACAACTTGTCCGCTGCGGCGGGTGGCACACTTGTACCTTAATTTTTTAAATCATCTTCAGCCTTTAATTTGAGGTAACCAACGGTTGCCATAATTTCTTTCATACATTATCTAAAAATGCATCATCGTTTTGTATAGAGCTTAATTCTTTTTGGCAAAAACACTCAATGATACCAGCAGATTATCTGCCAATACCATGCTGCTGCCACCAACACCAAAATCTCTGCGGTTAATATTGAATGACCCTGAAAAAAGAAAACCGTTGTTTTGTTCAATAGCTGTAAACGGATAGGAGATTTGTTTTGTTACGCCTTTAATAGTAAGATTACCCTTCATTAAAAATGTTCCCGGTTTATCACCAGTGCTTACCCCGGCAGATGCAAAACTGATGACCGGATATTTTTCCACGTTAAAATATTCTTCCTTGCGCAGGTGCTTGTCTCTCGATTGATTATCCGTATTAATGCTGGCAGCATCCACACTAACTGTAAAGCTTGTTAAGTTAGTATTGGCTGCATCAAATTGTATCTTTCCTTTAAGCCCGGTAAAACTTCCGCCGGTTGAAAATCCAAAATTTTTAATGGAGAATTTTATTGCAGAGCCTTCATCAACGGGCATTAAATTTTGGGCATTGCCTTTGCCAAACAATACAATAAAAAATAAAAGAATGGATATTTTTTGCATGATTATTTAATAAAATGTAAATCGATAAATTATAACAACGCTGATTACATTAAGTTGTAGATATTGTGAAAGTACATCGAAAGTTAACACAATTTTTTTCTTTTTGAATGTCCCCAGGTTTGAACAGCATATCCCACAAATCATTCCTGGTGCAGCCCCTTGGTTTTCTCTACCAGCCCACGTTTACAAATTATACCATAATAAAAATAAATTTTGTTAAACTAAATATATTAGTATATTTGTACTAATCAAATTAGTTGCATATGTCACAAGCCGGACAAAATCTAAAGTACCTCCGCAAATTACGTGGTTGGACACAGGAAGAATTTGCAGTAAAATTAGGTATTAAACGTTCCTTAATCGGGGCTTATGAAGAAGAACGGGCTGATCCCCGTTTGGAAGTGCTGGAAATAGTAGGCGATATTTTTAAACTTACGCTGGATGAATTATTGCTGAAGGACCTGAGTAATACCGGAAGTAATTACCTGGCCAAACGCAGGCAACAAAAGATGATGTCAGCCGAGAGAAACATCATTCATTTTGTACCGGTAAAAGCCGCGGCTGGTTATTTGGCCGGTTATGCAGACAGTGAATTTATTGATGAATTGAACACGTTTACTTTACCCATGCTTGCCGGTGGAAACTACC
>JAYUBR010000048.1:0-2695 GCA_043740775.1 Ferruginibacter sp.
ATAAATATAGATCTTGACCATGGTTTTTACAGAAGCCGTAAATCCAGCTATCAGCCAAACCAATATTATACGCCGGTTCCAGAAACATTGTTGTACGAAAAAAATTACCGCAACAACACACCCATCAACATTACCATCAATACACAAAAAATAGATTATACAATGCCTTTTAAAAAAGGACAGCTAAGCATGGGCGCAAAATTCAACTTCGTAAAAACGGATAATGTTTTTAATTTGTACAATGTAATAAACAACCAGGATTATATTGATCTGAACCAAAGCAATTCATTTTTTTACAATGAAAATGTTTTTGCAGGGTATTTAAATTATGCTGCACCACTCAGTAAGAAAATAAATTTACAGACAGGTGTTAGGGTAGAAAATACTTTGAGCAAAAGCAGTCTAACCAGGGCTGATGGAATGCGCCAGGCTGATGACCGGATAGACCGTAATTACACAGACCTTTTTCCCAGTGCAGGTTTATCGTATACACCAAACGAAAAAAATTCATTCAGTATTAATTACAGCCGCCGGATAGACAGGCCAAATTACAACGATCTGAATCCTTTTGAATCAAGGGTGGATGAATTGACTTATATAAAAGGCAATGCATTTTTAAATCCCCAGTACACCAATAACCTGCAATTAACGCACACGTATAAATCCCGTTTTACTACTACCATTGGCTATAGCCATGTAAAAGATTTTAGTACTTTTATAATTGACACTACTGAAAAAACAAGAGTCTTTATTACCAAAAAGAATTTAGTTAGCCAAAACATTGCCAGCATCAATTTTTCATTGCCTTTTGAAATTACAAAATGGTGGGATGCGTATACTTCCATTGATTTGTACAACAGCCAATACAATGCAAATTTTGGCAATACTAAAATAGTAAACATCCACGTTACCACTTTTGGATTGTATGCCCGGCAAACGTTTAAAATGGGTAATGGATACACAGGCGAAATTTCCGGTTATTATAACAGTCCTTCCGTTTCGGCTGGTACTTTTAAAACCCGTTTTCTTGCCAATATGGATATCGGTATACAAAAAAAGTTATTTCATGATAAAGCCAGTGTAAAATTCAGTTATACCGATCTGCTGCATACCCTTCACTGGAATGCAGAAAGTAATTATGGAGGAACCCATATAGTAGCGAACAGCCATTGGGAAAGCCAGCAATTTAGAATGAATTTTACATACCGTTTTGGCAACAATCAAATAAAGGAAAACCGCCGCCATGCCGCAGGAAATGAAGATGAAAAAAACCGTACTTCATCAAATGGTTTATTTGATGCAAATTAATTGCGGTTGTTTTTCAAACAAAAAGTTTTACCATTTATGATCATTCTAACTAAATTTTACTGGAAAAATTATTGGTACTATAACCATTAATGTAATCAACGATATTTTTTTGTTTCCAGGCGTGTTGGCAAACAGCAGGTTATGCATTAACGCAATACTGTTGTCTATGTCTGAGTGGATATTTTTATCAATATTCTGCAGCGATCTGAAGCCTTGCTCCTGTACCTTTTTTTCGTTTTGCGGTACATAAAGATAGAAGTACCCTGCTGCTAAAAAAATAAGCACCAGCAAAGTGATCAGGAGATCATTATAATTTTTATTGAAAGAAAAATACTTCATTTGTGGAATTTTTTATGGCCCCGCCCGATCATTTACATAAAAAGTTAACACAAGGGTAATATTAAAGCGGGGCTTTAAACTCCAATTTTGCAAAATCATAATTCAGTATACTGAGCATCCCACACGATATTATAACTGCAAAAGATTTTGGTAAAAATTTTAAATGGGGCGTAGCTATTGCAGCCGCACAAAATGAAGGTGCCACGGATGTGGATGGTAAAGGCAAATCGATCTGGGATAGTTTTACTCAAAACGGTAGCAAAATAAAAGGTGCTGCTAAATTAACCACTGCATGCGATTTTTATCACCGGTATAAAGACGATCTTTTGCTGGTAAAAGCACTTGGATTTTCGCTTTTTCGTTTCTCCATTTCCTGGGCAAGAATATTGACGGATGGCACCGGTAAAATTAATAAAGAAGGCATTAATTTTTACCACCGGGTAATTGATGAATGCCTTAAACTGGGGCTTACACCTTATGTAACCCTTTACCACTGGGACCTTCCGCAGGAACTTGAAAATAAAGGCGGCTGGACAAATTATTTTATCAACAAATGGTTTAGCCGTTTTGTAACTGTTTGTGCAGAAGCCTATGGCAGTAAAGTGAAGCACTGGATAATTTTAAATGAACCATTTGGATTTACTACGCTGGGATATATGCTTGGCAAACATGCACCCGGTAAAAAAGGGCTAAGTAATTTTTTGCCCGCCGTTCATCATGCTGCCATGGCAGAGGCAGAGGGTGGCAGAATTATCCGCAGGCAGGTGGAACCGGCCCATATTGGCACTACATTTTCCTGCTCGCAGGTTATACCTTATTCTGATAAAAAAGAAGACCTTGCTGCCGCCAACCGGATTGACATTTTAATGAACCGTTTGTTTATAGAACCAGCGCGGGGTAGAGGTTATCCTGTTGATGACTCCTTTAAATTTTGAGAAAAATTACAACTGCAAAATAAAACCTGGAAGTATACAGAGCGCCTGCATTTTGATTTTGATTTTATCGGGCTGCAAATTTATTTTCCCGTAGTGGTTAAGCATAATAGTTA
>JAYUBR010000049.1:0-8869 GCA_043740775.1 Ferruginibacter sp.
CCAGTCCATATTACAGCAAACCTTCGCAGGAAGGGCTTTTTCAGCATTATAAATTAATTGCCGGAGCTTCTCCAAAGCCAATCATATTATACAATGTACCGGGCAGAACCGGCCGAAATATGGAAGCCGCTACCACGCTGCGTTTGGCGCATGAAGTGGACAATATTGCCGGTATCAAGGAAGCCGGCAATAATATAAGCCAGTGCATGCAGATTTTGCGGGACCGCCCGGCAGATTTTTTGGTTGTAAGTGGTGATGACGATTTGGTATTACCAGAGTTGGCCTGCGGAATAGATGGTGTAATCAGCGTAGCCGCCAATTGTTATCCTAAACAATTTTCTGATATGGTAAGGGCCGGGCTGGCGTTTGATTTTGCCACAGCCAAAAAATTAAATGATCCGTTGCTGGAAGTATATAATTTATTATTTACAGAAAATAATCCTGCTGGTGTAAAGGCATTTTTATACGAAATGGGTCTCAGTAAAAATGTGGTACGATTACCGGTAACGCCTTTAAGCGATGGCGTTCACCAAAAGATAAAAGCTTATTGCGCCCAATAATATTTAACAACGAATACTTGCCTCATGAAAAAAAACTACAAGCGATTGTACCTTTTTTTGTGTTTAGCTGTTTGTACTGTTTCAACAGTGTTTGCACAATACACCATAACCCTTCGCATTGTAGCACAACCTGCTGCCCATGCCGAAGATTCAATTTTTGCAGCAGGCAATTTTACTAACTGGCAACCTGCTAAAAGCGGGTTTAATTTTATCAGAGATAGCGGGTATCTATCATTACAAATAAAAAATGTACCTGAAGATGTATTTGAATTTAAATGCACCAGAGGTAACTGGAAAAAAACAGAAAGTACAGCAACGGGTGCCGATACCGGCAATCATGTAATCAGGGTGAGCGCAGATACAACAATTGATATCACCATTGCAGCATGGAAAGATGATTTTGCCGAGACAGTTAAACAGCATACGGCATCTAAAAATGTACATATTGCAGATACAGCTTTTGTATTACCACAATTAAATACTACCAGGAGGATATGGATTTATTTGCCTGCAGGATATGCCAAAAGCAAAAAAAGATACCCGGTAATGTACCTGCAGGATGGCCAGAATATTTTTGATGAATTTACAGCGGGCTTCGGTGAGTGGGGAGTTGATGAATGCCTTGACAGCCTGATGAAAAAAGGGTTACCGCCCTGCATTGTAATAGGGATTGATAATGGACCTGAAAGAATGAGGGAATATAACCAGTATGAATTTAAAGACTTTGGAAAAGGGATGGGTGATGCCTATGTAGAATTTTTGGCACATACGCTTAAACCCTTTATTGACAAGCATTACAGAACACTTGCCTCAAAAAATAATACCATCATCGGCGGCAGTTCCATGGGTGGGTTAATTTCTTTTTATGCTATGTTGAAGTATCCCGGTATTTTTGGTAACGGGGGTTTTTTTTCTCCTGCATTCTGGACGGCCAATGGCATTAAAAACCTTTCTGATTCAACCGGAAATAAGTTAACGGGTAAACTGTTTTTTTACATGGGTGGACTGGAAGGGGACACTTATTTAAACGATATGAATGAGATAGTAGAAACCGTATCTAAAAAATCTGACGCAATGATTTATACAGTGGTTGATCCTGAAGGACAACACAATGAACAGGCCTGGCGAAAATGGTTTGCCGGTTTTTATAAATGGATAATGGCCGATGGTTTTAATAGTGTGATTGAGCTGGAAAAGTGATTGATTGTTTTATCTTTTCGACAGTGAAATTGTTTGCAACTGCCGCATTTTTACGCTTAATAAAAGCTCAATACAGTTTTTTGTACAAATGTGCGATCCCGATAAAAATCGGGACAGGCAGCCTGTGAAGAACCACATTTCTTCTTAGCTCGGACAAAAAAAGGCTCGCTTAAATTCTATAACTAACGCCTTGTATTGCCAGTTCTGTATTTGCGAAAACGCTGGTTGCTTCTGTTAAAAATTCATCCAGTATTTCGTATTTTGAAGAGAAATGACCAATGAGTAGTTTTTTTACCTGGCCTTTTTGGGCAATGGCTGCAGCCTGTACTGTGGTACTATGAAAACGTTCTGCTGCACGCTCGTGCAAAGCTTTCAGGTACGTGGTTTCGTGGTATAATAAGTCGACTGATTTTATTTTTTCTACCAGTGTTTCATCATAAATAGTATCGGCACAGTAAGCATATCTTTTTGGTTTTATACCGGCAACGGTTACTTCTTCGTTTGGTATAATAGTACCTTTTTTGGTGATATAATCTTCTCCCTTTTGTAATTTTTCGTAAAAAGATACAGGTATTTCATAAGCCTTAATCCTTACGCTGTCTATCTTTCGTGGGTTTTTCTTTTCTGTAAATAAAAACCCCCAGCACTCAATGCGGTGTTTTACTGCAAAACTTTCCACGATAATTTTATGATTATCCACAATAATTCCATCGGCAGTAATGGTATGAAAATAAAGCTTATAAGAAAGTTTTACTGCTGCTACAGATAACTGTAAATGAATGATTTGTTCCAATGCGGCAGGGGCATGTAAATGAAGATCCTGCGTGCGGCTTAACAAACTCATGCTCGTCAATAACCCGATTAATCCAAAATAATGATCGCCGTGTAAATGAGAAATAAAAATATGATTGATCCTGCTTCTGCGGATTTTATATTTTGACATTTGGGTCTGTGTTCCTTCGCCGCAATCAATCAGGTAGCACTCCTCAAGCGATTGAAGAATATGGGCAGTAGGGTTTCTGTCCCATGCAGGAATAGCTGAATTGTTACCGAGAATGGTGAGTGCTAACATCGTTTAATAAGGGTTGAAAATTTATTTTAAAAAAATAAATCTAATATATACAAGCATTATAAAAATTATTTGGTTACACTGCTGACTGCAAAAATCATTTTTGTAAATGTACTATTCATCACCCGTCAATTCTCTTTCTATTTCTTCCATTTGCACAATGTCCCACGCTTCACTTTCGGTGGGCGTTACATTCATAAATTCCAGCAGTTCTGTTTTATCTAATAAATTTTCCACCCCCTCCTGTAGTGCACAAATTACAAAAGAGCAATTGTGTTCGTAAAATTGCTGTTGACAATCAGCCAGCATTCCTCCGCTTTTTTCATCTGTTTCCTCAACAAATTGCATATTTAAAACTATATGCGGAATATCTTTTTGCTGATAAGGAAGCAACATTTTTACAAGTTCTTCTGTCATTATAGCAGTAAGTTTTACCTCATTGGGCGTAATAACAGTAAATTTTTCTTTGGTATCTATTTTGACATTCATTAAATAAGATTCAGTTTTTTACGTTAGGTTATTTGTAAAGTAAAGAAAAATTTTGTTGTGATATTTAAGGAAAACTGTTCTATTCTTTTTACGATGTTTTGACGACTTGTAAAATCCTGCAAACAGATCAACTAAGACCTTTAGGTTTCCGGTAAAATCAGCTTTTTTATTTTTTTAACATATTAACATTTCGCCTTTCCGGTAAACTTTATCTAATAAATAATCGTTATTATTGTACAAGCTAAATTCAATACGGATGGATAACAATTTTTCAGCACAAGTAAAAGAAATCATTTCCTATAGCAGGGAAGAAGCACTGCGCCTGGGGAATGATTTTATAGGCACCGAACATTTAGTGTTAGGATTGATAAGAGATGGCGAGAATACGGCCATCAAAATTCTAAAATCACTCAATGTTGATCTTTACGAACTGCGTAAAGAAATAGAGGTTGCTGTGAAGGATAAAACAGGAAAAAACATTGCTAATATCAATTCTCTTCCCCTAACCAAGCAGGCGGAAAAAGTAATCCGCATTACAGTGCTGGAAGCTAAAGCGCATAAAAGTGTAATGGTAGAAAGCGAGCACCTGATGTTGTCTATTTTAAAAAATAAAGAAAACATTGCTACCCAGATATTGAACCAGTTTGATGTGGATTATGACATTTTTAAAAATGAACTGGGCTTTGTAACCAGCAATCCACCGGCTGCTGAATTCAGTGATGAGAATGAAGATGATTTTGATGAGGAGAAAAAACAATACAGTCAGCAACAAAAAGCACAACGTGGCGGTGCTGCTAACCAACCCAAAACCAAAACACCGGTGCTGGATAATTTTGGCCGCGATATTACCAGGTTAGCCGAGAGCGGTTCGCTGGACCCCATTGTTGGCAGGGAAATAGAAATAGAAAGGGTATCACAAATATTGAGTCGCCGTAAAAAGAACAATCCTATTTTAATTGGTGAACCTGGCGTGGGTAAAACAGCTATTGTAGAAGGACTTGCCTTGCGCATTGTACAAAGAAAAGTAAGCAGGGTGTTGTTTGATAAAAGAGTGGTATCGCTTGATCTTGCAGCACTGGTTGCAGGTACAAAATACCGTGGCCAGTTTGAAGAAAGAATGAAAGCCATTATGAATGAACTGGAAAAAAACCGGGATGTAATTTTATTTATTGATGAAATTCATACCATTGTTGGTGCCGGTGGCGCCAGTGGTTCTTTGGATGCTTCCAACATATTTAAACCTGCGTTGGCTAGGGGCGAATTACAATGTATTGGTGCTTCAACATTAGATGAGTATCGCATGCACATTGAAAAAGATGGTGCACTGGATCGTCGTTTTCAAAAAGTAATTGTTGAACAACCTTCCGTGGAAGAAACCATTGAAATTTTGACCAACATTAAAAGTAAATACGAAGATTATCACAACGTTACTTACAGTGAGCAGGCCATTGATGCCTGTGTTAAACTAAGTGAACGCTACATGACAGACAGGTTATTGCCGGATAAGGCCATTGATGTGATGGATGAAGTAGGTGCAAGAAAGCACATTAAAAACATCAATGTACCGGAAGAAGTGATTGAACTGGAAAAGAAAATTGAAGACATTAAGTTAGAAAAAAACAAGGTGGTAAAAAGCCAGCGTTTTGAAGAAGCTGCTTCATTAAGAGATACGGAGAAACGTTTGCAGGAAGAATTGGAAAAAGCAAAAAATGATTGGGAAGAAGAAAGCAAACACAAACGTTTTCCTATTGAAGAAGAAGATATAGCAGAAGTGATCAGTATGATGACCGGCATACCAGTTAAAAGAATGGTGCAGGCAGAAACTGAAAAACTCCGCCGCATGGGTGAAGACCTGAAAGGTGCTGTAGTAGGGCAGGAAGAAGGGATATCGAAAGTGGTAAAAGCTATACAACGTAACAGGGTAGGTTTAAAAGACCCTAAAAAACCAATCGGTACATTTATATTTCTTGGACCAACAGGTGTTGGCAAAACAGAGCTTGCAAGGTCACTGGCGAGGTATATGTTTGACAATGATGATTCACTTATTAGAATTGACATGAGTGAATACATGGAAAAATTCAGTGTAAGCCGTTTGATTGGTGCACCTCCGGGATACGTTGGTTATGAAGAAGGCGGCCAGTTAACGGAAAAGGTCAGGCGCAAACCATACAGTGTTATTTTGCTGGATGAAATTGAAAAAGCGCATCCCGATATTTACAATATTTTATTGCAGGTGCTGGATGACGGACAGTTGACAGATGGTTTGGGAAGAAAGATTGATTTTAAAAATACGCTCATCATCATGACTTCTAATATTGGTGCACGCCAATTAAAAGATTTTGGAGAAGGTGTAGGTTTTGCCACAGCAGCAAGGGTTTTAAATGCGGATGAAAACAACAAATCAGTTATTGAAAAAGCATTGAAGCGTACATTTAGTCCTGAGTTTTTAAACAGGATTGATGATGTGGTAATATTCAATTCGCTCACCAAAGAAAATATTTTTGAGATCATTGATATTTTGATGAAGGGTGTAATGAAACGTTTGGTTAATCTTGGCTTTTCAATGGAATTATCCACAAGGGCAAAAGATTTTATTGCTGAAAAAGGATACGACGCTCAGTTTGGAGCAAGGCCTTTGCACAGGGCCATTCAGAAATACCTGGAAGATCCTTTGGCGGAAGAGATTTTAAATATGGCTGTAAAAGAAGGGGATACATTGATTGCCGACCTGAACGATGCCAAAGAAAAAATTATCTTTACTTTAAAGCCGGCAGCAACCAGCAGTATAGAAGCAAAATCGGAAGCCTGATTTTTTAAATCATAATAATTTAAAGCCATCCTTTTTGGATGGCTTTTTGTTTGCTGATAATGATGTAATCCATTACTTTTTCACAACGATGTACTGACTGATTTTTTGTTTTGAAGCTTGGTTTTTTTGACTGACTTTTGCAGCAATGAAAAAGATCGTGATTACAATTGATGGCTGGTCATCTTGCGGAAAAAGTACTTTGGCAAAACAAATGGCCAAAGAGCTGGGCTATGTTTATATTGACAGCGGTGCGATGTACCGGGCCATTACTTTATATTTTTTGCGCCATCATACTAACTGGCCGGATAGTGCAGAAGTGAATGAGGCTTTAAAAAATATAGTACTTGAATTTCGTCACAATGAAAAATCAGGACAATCAGAAATATTTTTAAACGGTGAAAATGTAGAATATTTAATTAGAGACCTAGTGATAGCAGAAAAAGTAAGCGAGGTAGCTGCCATAAAAGAAGTGCGGTCTTTTGCTGTAGCAGAGCAACAAAAAATGGGAAAAAAGAAAGGCATTGTAATGGACGGGAGAGATATCGGAACAACTGTATTTCCAAAGGCGGCACTTAAAATATTTATGACTGCTGATATAGCGGTAAGGGTGGAGCGCAGGTTTAAAGAGATGTATGAAAAAAATCCAAACATCACTATTGAGGAAGTGAAAAGTAATCTTGAAATGCGGGACTACATTGACTCTAACCGGGAAGTAAGCCCACTTCGAAAAGCCGATGATGCCATTGTTATTGACAATACCAGGATTAGTATGGAGCAACAATTAAAAATTGCGCTGGATCTGCTAAGACAAATAAAATCTTAACTATCTGCCACTGCAATCGTACCTGTTATGCATTCCTTGCCGCTATTTTTTTCTGAAGAAATATTTTTTTCTTACAAAAGAAGCCACCGAACTGCCATTTTTGTCATGCGACATTTCGCATAATTTTTTACATTTAATGCAAAGCATTTGTTAGATTACACAACAATTGCATCACTCCCTTAAAACCATTTCAACAATGAAGAAAAGCGAACAGCACCTTAGTCATTATTTTTTCTTTTTGCACGTACTTGTTTGTATAATTTATTTTAGTTCCTGCAATAACAACAGTTCTGTTACAGAAATAAAACCATCTGCTCAAACAGATACCGCAGGCCTCACAGAAGAGCAAAAACATTTTCCGGAGAATGCATTGAAAGGCCTTACTGTTGCTGAAGGTTTGGAAGTACATGCTTTTGCTACAGAGCCCATGCTAAAAAATCCTACCGATATTGATGTAGATGAACGTGGCAGGGTATGGGTTTGCGAAGCATATAATTACCGTCCCGCCATCAATGGCAATCCAACCAATGCATTGGGCGACCGCATCATGATTTTACAGGATAATGATGGTGACGGAAAAGCAGATACGGCAAAAGTATTTTACCAGGATTCATCATTAAATGCACCCCTGGGAATTTGTGTGCTCGGCAATAAAGTAATCGTTTCTCAAAGTCCCTATGTATGGATTTTGTATGATGATAACAACGATGATAAAGCCGATAGAAAAGAAGTACTGTTTAGTGGTATAGGTGGAGTACAGCACGATCATGGGGTACATGCTTTTACATTTGGCCCCGATGGAAAATTGTATTTTAATATGGGCAATGAGGGCCATACCTTAAAGGATAAAAATGGCAAAGATGTGTTGGATCAGGATGGAGATGTAATCGGTCCTAAAAAATATAAACAGGGAATGGTTTTTCGTTGCGATACAGATGGTTCACATGTGGAATGTTTGGGCAATAATTTTCGTAATCCTTACGAAGTAGCAGTGGACAGTTATGGTACTTTGTGGCAAAGTGATAATGATGATGACGGAAACCGTGGCACACGCATTAATTATGTAATGCAATATGGTAATTATGGTTATACCGATGAAATGACGGGCGCAGGCTGGCAGGCAAACCGCACCAATGTGGAAGATTCCATTCCGCTGAAACACTGGCACCTCAACGATCCTGGCGAAGTGCCCAACCTGCTGCAAACTTTTGCCGGTTCGCCAACAGGCATGGTAATTTATGAAGGTTCATTGCTGCCGGCACAATTTCATAACCAGATGATCCATGCAGATGCAGGCCCGAATGTAGTTCGCTCTTATCCTGCTAAAAAAAGTGGCGCAGGATATACAGCAGAGGTGGTGAATATTTTAAAAGGAGATAAAGATCAATGGTTTCGCCCTGCCGATGTAACTGTTGCGCCCGATGGTTCGCTCATCGTTGCAGACTGGTATGATCCAGGGGTGGGTGGTCATGCGGCCGGTGATCAAACCCGTGGAAGAATTTATAGGGTTGCTCCGCCTTCCTTTAAATATTCTATTCCAAAAGAAGATTACAGTACGGCATCGGGTGCAATCAAAGCGTTGCAAAATCCAAATTTATCTGTGCGGTATCATGCATTTACCGCATTGCAGCAAATGAGTAAAACTGCTATTCCTGATATTGAAAAATTCTGGTTAACGGTACAGGATAACCGGATGGGAGCAAGGGCTTTTTGGTTACTTGTAAAAATGCCCGGGGCAGATGCAGGAAAATATATTCAGCAGGCAATGAAATTAAATAGTTCCGATATGCGCATTGCTGCCATCAGGGCTTCAGTTGAAATGAAAGCTGATGTGATTGGTGTGGTTCATGCACTGGCAGATGATAAAGATGCTGCTGTACGCCGTGAGTGTGCACTGGCACTGAGGCACAACAAATCGC
>JAYUBR010000050.1:0-2691 GCA_043740775.1 Ferruginibacter sp.
ATAACACTATCTCTATCCTTATTTCCACATTGCCCAATTACTGGCTGCGGCCAGTTATCAGTTCCAATAGCGCCTCTGTAAGCAACCTTTTGAAAAAAGCCGGTAAAATTTTCGCCATCAAAATTAGCTCCTGTTAAAGCAGGTGATCCCGCTCTTTACCCAATATAATTACTGCACCCAATCGGCGGGAGCTTTGATGGAAGCAGCCGAAGTGAATACAACCGGTTTATCTGCGATACCATTTACCAATAATTTTGAACCTTGTGTAATTACCATTACCGACTTGTCTGCACACAAATCATTTTTTACAAATGACACTATAATGCCTGCAGGTGTAGTTAAAGTGGCATTATTTTTTACAAACAACCGGCCATTTACCACATAACTGGTGTTGGTATCAAGTGTTATATCAACTGTAATACTGCTGGGCAAAGTGCCCGTTTTATTTTACAGGCATTATTACATCTGTAGATTTTATTACAGGCAGTAAAGCTGATGGCAACAACGGGAAGTAACCAATAGATTCTTTTCATAATAAATTATTTGTTGATGATGAGTGATTGTTATTGCAGATTGATCACATTATCTTATCAAAATTCCTTGCAGCATTTTAAGTGATTATTTTTTAGATAGAAAAAAATTATTGCAATTAATAGACGGCAAAGTGCAGGAATAATCTAATGATACACCTATGGATGAGCCGTAGCTTAGAAGGAATTTTTAAACGAATGATGCTGTACTAAAAAAGTTCACTCCAATGTTAAGCTGGGTCCCGGTAATTTACTGAACTATTATTATGCATCTTTTTCAGGCGGTCAGGCAATAGGAGGGATGTACTAGGCTACGGTAGTTTATGGGCTGAATTGAAATCGCCCATTGTAAGTTTGTGCCGCTTAGCAAAAAATAATAGCCATCTCCAATTAGCAGACGGCTATTATTTTTTTATTTATTAATAGTTAACAGAGGGGTCAATGTTGTAGTTTAACAGTATCAACCACTGTTGTTTGGCCCAGTGCCAGGCTTGGATTTACTTGTACTGTTTTATAAGTGGTGTCTACCGGAATAAATGAAAGTGAATAATTACCGGCAGGAATATCTTTCAGGAAAAAAGCACCATTAGATGTGTTGGTAAAAGCGGAAGCAATTGTATCCAGACCCTTGACGGCAATAACGGCTGTTAAAACAGAATCCGGAACTACAACTCCGCTAATGTTACCACCTGATGGAACAAAGGAAATAACCCGAAGCACTGGCTTTAAAATAACATTGCCACTGTTACCGGCAAATACGATGGAACGTGCAACGTCAAAATCAAGTGACAGCTTGTATAAAACACCACCAGTTACATCCTGATGAAGCTGAACTTTTAATCCTGATTGCTGTGCGCTGGGTGTTTTAAGCATTATTTTATCACCGGCAGGTGTAACAATATAATTATTGTCCCCAAGTATCAGCCTGATCTGGCTAATGGCACCCGCCGGTATCAATGCGTCGGCTAATAGCGTGTCTTTACCGCCCGTTAATTCAAGTAAATTGTATACACCGGCATGTACGCCATCCAGTATAACCGGTTTAGCACTATCGCCAACAATTATTTCTACCTGCCGTATATCTACCCAAACTTGTTTAATACCTGAAGGCGGATTGTCGGTCAGTCTTAATTGTAAACGTGGTTGTTCGGCTGAATTGTTACTGCTCTTTTTACAGGAGAATGTAAACAAGGTGACAATGAAGACTAATGAGAATAATTGAATTACTCTTGTGGAATGCATTTTCATACGTGAGGTTTTTTGTGAGGTAATAAATTTCATTTGCATCTAGACAAATACTATTCCATGTTTTATTTTTTAATGTATAGAATATGAATTTACCTGCAGGCTGATGACCCCGCCATACCGTCACCGTTAATGTTAAGCTTACCAGTGTTAATATTAAAAAAATATACTTCTATAAGCTATTTTTTATAGCTTTCTCACCAATGACTATAAATCATATACTATACAAGGCATCTTCAAAGAGGATGACTGCTTACAAGGATTTACCGTTTTTGCAATTGAACTTTCAATTAATTTATCTGCCCGGAGAGGGGCTTACATTTACAGTATGAAATTTTCTGTTTTAGTCTGCATCATTTTTTTTATTCTATTATTTGCCTGCCATCAGCCTGTTAGTAATAATCAGCTGCTGCAAAATAAAATTGACAGCCTGGAGCATGCAGTCACCAATGGTTATAAGCCAGGCTTTGGAGAATTCATGTCGGGCATCCAGGTACACCATGCAAAGCTTTGGTTTGCAGGTAAAAATAAAAACTGGAAACTGGCCGGCTTTGAAATGAAAGAAATACAAGAAGCATTAGATGGCATTAAACAATATTGCGCCGACAGATCTGAAACAAAAGTTATCGGAATGATAGATGCATCAATGGATAGTTTAAGTATTGCCATTCAACATAAAAATGTTGTGCAGTTTAACAGTGGCTATTTACTGTTTACAGCTACCTGTAACAACTGTCACCGGGAAACCGGGCATGAGTTTAATGTAATTACTATTCCTGCAAATTCACCTTTTAGCAACCAGGATTTTAAAGCACACTAACAGGCCCGGAAGCATTAACGTGCCGCCTTGCTGCTAATGCCGGAATATTAATAATAACGTAATCGTATACATGCAAATAGTGTAAAAAAGATATCA
>JAYUBR010000051.1:0-8856 GCA_043740775.1 Ferruginibacter sp.
CCCGTGTAGTTAACGCCGAAAGATTCAATTAATTGCTTTGATTTTTGTATTTCTTCCCTGAATTGCTGAGGAGTTAACTTGTAAATAAAAGGGTGGGAGTAAGTGTGGCAGCCAATTTCATGACCCTCATTTATAATCTCCCTGATCATTTGCGGATGATCTTCAATTGTTTTGCCCAGCAAAAAATAGGTTGCTTTTACATTGGCTTTCTGAAATAATTCCAGCAATTTATAATGTCCTATATGCAATCTCTTTTCAAGCTTTATCCAACTGCTTACGGGCAGGTCAATGCCCTGATACCAGTCTTCAAAATCAATTGTAAAAGCAATTTTCATTTCAGATATTTCGATTGTAGATGTTTTTTAATTGTTGTGCCATTACATGCATATCCCAATATTGCATTACATGTTGCTGCGCCCGCTGACCAAATACTAACCTTAACGATAGTTGTAAAATTAATTGTTCTGCTTTATTAATTAACACTTCCTTATTTGCCTGTGGCACTATAAATCCCGATTTTTCATTTTCTAAAACTTCCGAAGCCCCTTCCACTTCAAAAGTTATTACTGGTACCTGTAATAAAGATGCTTCAACAATTGCTCTGGGCAATCCTTCTCTTAACGATGTAAAAATAAAAATATCACTTACAGATAAATATTGGGGGATATCTTTTTGATATCCTAAAAACAAAATACTGTTGGTGCTGATGCCTGCGGCGTTTGCCAGCAATTTACATTCTGCCAGCAACTCTCCTTCACCAATCAGCAAAAATTTTAAGTTGGGATACTTTTTTTGCAAAATGGCAAATGCTTCAATAGAGTACCGCTGTGCCTTTGAATACGAAAACCTGCCAACGGTTATAAATACAATATCGTCTTTGCTTATGCCTAAAGCTTTTCTGAATTGCAATTTTTCTTCCCTTGTTTGCAAGGCTTGGCGCAAATAATTTTTAATATCAATTCCACTTCTTACTATTTCAAAAGGTATATTTTTTCCTATGTTCTCCTTTTTATATTCAGTTACGGTATCCTTACCTACAGCCACTACAAGGTCTGCACAATGAATGGTTAACTTTTCAAGCAGTATGTAAAATTTTCTTTTTAAACTGCTCATGGGGTCATTAAAGGTAACGCCATGCAGGCCATAAATTACATACGGACAGCGGGCCAGCCATGCAGCCAGTTTGGTAATAAAACTGGCTTTGGTTTCATGGGTGTGTACAATATCATACTTTTCTTTACGGATAAGGCGGTAGTAAAACCAGAGGGCCTGCAAATCTTTTAAAGGGTGTATGGTATTGACCAAATAAGGGCAAATGATAATTTTTATTTCCGGATGATCGCAAAACAAATCATCTTTAAAATCAGCACCACAACTTAAATGAAATTCAAATTCATCTGAAAGGTTTGTAACCGTATAATAAATATTTTTTTCAACGCCGCCACCTAACACTAACCTTGTAGTGGTGTGCAGAATTTTTTTCTTTTTTATACCGCCTGGTTTCATTTATTGTAAGTAAACTTTTTTATACCATATTTCCATACTCAGCAAAGTCCATAAAATTTTAGCTCTTTTTTCTGCAGATATTTTTACGGTATTGTTTAATAATCCGGATAAAAATTCTTTCCGCAAAAACTGACCGCTGATAGCATTTGCTGAACCAACGTAATCAAAAATAACTTCTTTTAATTCCTGCTCTACCCATTTCTTTAATGGTATTTCAAAACCTCTTTTGGGTTGATTTATTAATTCGGCAGGCAGGTATTTTTTTGCCAGTTGCCTTAATAAATATTTAGTGCTGCTGCCATGTATTTTAAAGCTGTCATCCATACCAGGTGCATACTCCAGCAATTCCCTGCACAAAAAAGGGCTGCGGCCTTCCAGGGAATTTGCCATATTGGCTATATCCATTTTTACCAATAAATCTGTGAACAAAGTTGTATTAAAATCGATGTTCATAATCTTTCGTAAACCACTGATGGGCGCATTTGCCACCAGGTTAAAATCTGCACGCATTGGCTGCAGATAATCTACTCCGTGATTCATTATATTGGCTTCATAATTCTCCATAATATCAACACCGGCAGATAAATAAATTTCAAGGCTGTTTTTTGAAGCCAGTGAAAGTAACCGGTAAAAATAATTGTATTTCGATTTTTTGTTGTTGCCGGGGGGAAGGATATTTTTTGTTAGTGCCGCCGCATTTTTAATGAAGTGATTACTATTAAAAAAATCATATTTTGCAAAGGGTACATACCGCCTGTAACCACCAAACAATTCATCTGCACCATCGCCATTTAAAATTACAGTGAGGTGTTTTTTTGCAGCAGCACTTACATAATAACTTGGTATGGCAGAACTGTCAAAGAATGGTTCGCCATAATTACTGCAGATTTTTTCAAGATCATTTTTAAGATTATCAAACGAAATTTTTATTTCTGTATGATTGGTCTGGTATTTTTCGGCCACCAGTTTTGCCAGCGGAGCCTCATCATATTCTCCATCAAACGATACAGTAAACGTTTTTATCCTGTTGTTATATTTGCTGGCAATGGCGGTAGTTAAGCCGCTATCTATTCCGCCGCTTAAAAAACTGCCCACTTCCAGATCAGAAGACTCAACCCTTCTTTTTACTGCCGCATTTAAATAGTCATCCACTTTTTCAAGGCTTTCCTCAAAACTATCTGTATGGGTTTGTTTATAAAAATCATTGATGCTCCACCAGCATCGATTATTTATCGCCAGCGTAGTACAATCAATCAATAAAAAATGTCCAGCTTTTAATTCACTTACATTTTTATAAGGTGTAAGTGCGCCATAAAAAGAACCCAACCGTAGGTAATGATAAAAATTACTTTCTTCTATATGCAATGGCAGCAAGGCTTTCAGGCAATTTAATTCGCTGGAAAAAACAATTTTTTTGCCATCGTTGTAATAATACAAAGGTTTTTTACCAGCACGGTCACGGGCAATAAATAATTTTTTTTCCTGTTGATCGTATAAGGCAAATGCAAACATCCCTTCCAGGTATTGCAAAAAATCTGCCCCGTATTTTTGGTACAACAGCAATAAGGTTTCTGTATCTGAAGCTGTTTTACCCTTCAGGTGAAGCAGGCTTCTTATTTCATTGTGGTTATAAATTTCTCCATTAAAAATAATAGTATACCGTTCATTTAAATGCATGGGTTGTTTGCCCCCCTCTATATCAAGGATAGATAAACGGAGGTGGTACAGATCAACATTATCAACGATAAAGCCAGCCTGTTCATCAGGGCCACGGTGAAACATATTTTGATCAATATCCTTATATACTAATTTAAAATTTACTGCGCCTGCAATACCACACATATAACACTATCTTTAGTATGGACAAAATAACTCTATATTATTGAATAGCAAATGATAATTTAAGATAAATTTGTCTGCACGCTTTCATTTACGCTTACTTATAAAAAAGGATGGGTTTTATTGACTTCATATTATTTCCGCTGTATGTTTTTATTTTTCACTTAATTTTTTCGGCCCGGCGAAAACGTATGAATGATCCTGTTTTAAAAAAATACCATAAACATGGCTTTTGGATAAAAGTGTTCAGCAGTATTGCGTTTACTGTTTTTTTTGTTTACCTCACCCACGGCGACAGTACTTCTTTATATTTTCCTGAGGGCATACATTTGCAGGAACTTATATTAAAAGACCCTGTAAATAATGCACACCTGCTTTTTACACCCGGTACCTCTTATGATGAAGGTTTTTTAAAAGACCCTGCCAATACCGGCTATTTTAAAATGGAAAGTAATTTTATGGTAACCAGGCTGGTCACCTTTTTATCTTTTTTTACTTTTGGAAGATACCTGTTAATTAACCTTTGCTTTTCAATGATTGCTTACAGCGGGTTATGGCGCTTATACAAATTTTTTTACGAGCATTATCCTCATTTGCATAAAAAACTGGCGATTGCCATTATTTATTTACCCACCCTGGTTTTTTGGAGTTCCGGCATTCTAAAAGATCCCATCTGCATGGGTATGCTTGGATGGATGACCTACGGACTGTATTATATTTTCGAAAAAAAGCAATCCTTTTTCAAAAATACAATGATTGCTTTAGCTGCGGCTTCTATACTGTATGTTCTAAAAGTTTATATCATTATTTCTTACTTACCCTTTTTTGCTTTATACCTTATATTAACGAATATAAAACTTTTAAAAAATAAAATTGCAAAAATTTCGGTTAGTATTGCTGTATTTTCCCTGGCTGTAATTGCCTTTTATGCTTTGGCCGATAAGTTAAAGGAAGAGCTGGGATTTTTTGCTGTAGATAAAATAACAGCATCCGTTAAAACACAGCAAACTACCTTTATAAATATTTCTGATTTGGCTGAATCTTCATTTTCGTTAGGTATAGAATATGATGGTTCAGTAAATAGTTTATTAAAAATGGCACCTGCTGCAATTGGCGCTACTTTTTTCAGGCCCTACCTTTGGGAATCAAAAAAAATCTCCACGCTTTTGTCTTCTGTTGAAAGCCTGGCCCTGATGCTGCTTACGCTATATGTTTTTTTTAAAGCCGGCCCCGTTAAATTTATAAGCAACATTTTTGTAAACCCAATGATATTTTTTTGCTTTTTCTATTCAGTAACTTTCGGACTCTTTATTGGCGCTACCACACTTAATTTTGGAACATTGGTAAGGTATAAAATACCCTGTTTACCATTTTATATTATTGCACTGTTTTTAATACTGGATGTTGTTACTAAAAATAAAAACGCAGTTAAAACAAAAGCGCAAGGCTTAGCCTTTTAACTTTAGGAAACGCTGATTACCGCAATGCATTTACATTATTAACACGGCGTAATAATGATAAAGGGGACAGGACAGAACGTAGTGAAAACGGTATTGCCGGAATAAAAGGAGTAGCCTTACTTTCGTAAGTGCCATCAAAAAGAGTTAAAAAATTATTTTCATTTGATTGAAGGCTGTATTGAGTTATCATTTTTTGACGACCAGCCTTGCCCATTTTTTTTCTGCCTTCCCGGTCTAAAATTAATTTTTCAATTGCATTGTACCAGTCTGTATCGGTATCGGCAAAATAACCATTTACACCTTCTTCAATAATTGTTTTGTTTACACCCACTGCGGATGAAACTGCAGGTATGCCCAATGCAAGATATTGAATCAGCTTAAAGCCACATTTTCCTTCACTCCATTCATCTTTTGTTAACGGCATCAATCCTATCTGGCAGGATGCCAGTTCCGATACTTCATTATCTTCACTCCATTCAATATACTGCACATTTTTAAGGTTTAGTGAAGGCTTTTCATTGCAAATAATTTTGATATCGAACTCATATTTTTCCTGTAACATTTGCAAAGCCGTTTCAGCCATTGCCAGGTATTTAAGGGTAGAAAAACTTCCCGTCCACACAATGGTTATTTTTTCAACATCATGATTAACTAAAACATTGTACCGTTTTACGGTATCAACACAGGTGGGATTATAGATTGTATTTTCATTGTATTGGCCGGCGTAATTGCATAAAAACCTGTTGCCACCACTGACCTTATATGACCATTTACAAATGCTTTTTACCTTTTTTGCATACTTGAATTTTGCTGCCAGGCTATTTTGCTCCGATACAGATTTGATCCAAATGGCATCATCAAAATCGTAGATCACTTTTTTATTAAATACCTTAACATACAGCCATTCAAAAATGGGCGGGCCAATAGGTGCAACTTCTCTTTGCAATAAAATAAAATCATATTTATGCAACTGAAACAACAAAAGCATTCTACCGGCAAAACCCTTTAACAAGGCCATTGATTTTTTGAAAAAGAATCCATACTGGTGTATTACAGCGTAGCCCTTATTATCAAAAAATGGTTTTGTAGTTATATTATATCCATTTTCAGTAAGTGTATCCTGGTACAATTCAAAACGAAATCGCTGACAAGGAGAAACCTTTTCGGGATACTGCACTATCATTAAAATTTCACTTTTTTTATTTTTCATCAGGATACGCTAAATCAATTTTAAATAAATTTTGTTGCTCTTATTTTATAATCGCCTGCAAAATTTTATGCCGCAATTAAATATAGATTTACTCTATGGTGTGTATTTAAAGGAAACAATAAAAACAATGTGGCATTATTGCAGAAATTACTATACAGATAACGTTTTGATACCCGTTTTATTATTTAGTCTTTATAGTAAAAAAGGTATTCAAAAATGAACTGGGATTAATATGCATACGATGCCCATTAATTTTTTAATAATAAGTTTTAGAATGGAAATTACCAGGAGCCTGATAATAAAAAAGGAAGTAACTAACTATTTTAGTAAGGGTAATGATTTAGCAATGCCAATGCGCTATTTCAATATTTTATCATATACTTTCCGGTAGCATTCAACCGCAGTTTCCAGTGCATAAAAGTCTTTAGCGCCATTGCGTATGGCCAATTTATCGAAGCCATTACCTGCAATGATCTTATCAATTACGGCTGCAAAAGCCGTATCAGTAAAATCGTTTATAATATAGCCGGCATTGTATTTTGTAACAATTTCTGCCACATCGCCAACACCGCTATTGGTTATTACCGGTATACCCATGGCCATTATTTCTGCATGCTTTGTAGGTGAAGATGCTATTTTTGAATAGCATTGCTTAATAAAAAAAAGCGAATAATTACTGAACGATAATAATACAGGTACCTCATGCCTTTTTCCCTGCCTTACTATTAGTTTTTCTGCTGCCAGCCCAAATTTAGCAGCAGCAACAGTTACATCATTGCTGTGTGGGGAAATAAAAAGAAATTTTGCTTTGGGTATTCTCTCGCTTACATTTTTACAAAAGCGCATCATTTCATCTGTTAAATACCAGCCCCCGATTGAACCCAGGTAACTTATTACAAAATCTTCATCCTTAATATTGAGTTCGTTTTTAAATGTGGCTTTCAGCGATTGATCAATTTTATTTTCATCAAATAATTCCATATCAACACTACATGGAATAACCTCAACAGGTATAGGTTGCCGGGGAATGTTTTTGCGGCTGTGTATTTCGTCACGGCCTTTATACGTCAGGCAAATTGCATAATCTTCTTTAATAAAGCAATGGTATTCACGTTGCTTAAAAAAATGATACAACAATTTAAAAACAGGATTTTTTAAATTCCACATGCCGCCATCTACTCTTTCATCGGCCCAAAAACCTCTTATATCGTTTAAAAATTTTAACCCATATTTTTTTTTCAAGTGTAACGCTACAAGGGTAGGTAACCCCGGCCGGGTATGTACCATATCAAAATGATGTATAGCTTGTAATTTTTTGGCTGCTTTTTTTAAAGCATAATAATCATATACCGAAGAAAGTACCGGAGGATTTTTATGGTAGGGTATTGATAACCATTGAATGGGGAATGGTGCAATCAGTTTTTCAACATACGCTTTACCGGCTTGATATTTATCTGCTTTATCGCAGCTTAATATGGTAAAACTATAACCTGCTTTTGTAAGGTTCGACAAGTACGGTATAACCTGGCTTTGTCCAAGGGGATCGGTCATACCATCGTAGGATATAAAAAGAATTTTTTTACCCGCCATTTGAAATATTATTTTCTTCCAGCCACCAATGCAAAACGATGATAAGCCAAAGTTTGTTGAACAAATAATCAGTGCCCTTTAAATATTTTTTCCTCATATCATTTACAAAGTTGAAATTTACAATGCTGTATTTACTGATTATCTGCTCAGAAGTATATAAGTCTAACAGATGTTTTAAATCGGTTTTAAGCCACCTGGAAAGCGGTATGCTAAACCCCCATTTTGGTCTTTCAAATATTTCTTTGGGTACGTAATCATATAATACCTGCTTCAACAGGTATTTCATATCACCTTGTTTAATTTTTAATTTTTCGTCCAGGTTATAGGCAAACTCTACCAGCCTGTAGTCTAACAACGGCACCCTGGTTTCTAAACTGTATTGCATACTTGCACGGTCAACCTTTGTAAGTAAATCATCTTTTAAATAATATTTCAAATCCCATAATGATTGCCGTTCTGTTTCGCTCAAACTTCTTGCCGTGGCAGGCAAGGTGTTAATTTCAGCAAAATTAAATTTATCAGTAACCAGCAATTGTAACAGCTCCTGCTCGCTGAAATTATATTGCTCCTGCGAAAAAATATGGCTGATAATATTTTTTTTATTTTGGTAACCAAACATATTTCCAATGCGCTGGTATTTACTGCCCAATAACCTGGAAGCAGAAAATAACGGATCTTTTATTAAGTGCCAGTAAGGAGAAGACAGTCGCTTTGCCCATTGATACATGCCATATCCATAAAATAATTCGTCACCGCCATCTCCGCTAAGAGTCACCGTTACGTGCTGTTTTGCCAAACGACTAACCATCATAGTAGGAAATGCGGAAGAATCAGCAAATGGCTCATCATAAGTAGTAATCAATGTATGCACCAGTTGCAATACTTCATTTTCATTTACTTTAAATTCATGATGTTCTGTTTGCAAATGAGCTGACACCTGTGTGGCATATTGAGATTCATCAAACTTTTCATCGTCAATAGCAATGCTGAAAGTTTTTATTTTATCAGCCCCGGAAAGTTCGGCTGCAATGGCTGTAATCAGGCTGCTATCTACACCGCCGCTTAAAAATGTTCCTATTGGGACATCGCTAATCAGTTGCTTTTGCACAGCATCAAACAATAATTCTTTCAGTTGCCTTTTTGCAACCACTTCATTGCTTACCGGCACTTCCCGGATGAGATTTTCAATTTTCCAGAAAGGGACACATTCAACAGCATCATTGTGAGACAAAACCTGGGCGACAGAAATTT
>JAYUBR010000052.1:0-2687 GCA_043740775.1 Ferruginibacter sp.
AAAGCTGGTTATTCAATACAATAAAAACCCTCATTCAAAATCATATCTTTCTAAAATATTACCTTACCTGGAGGGGGATCTTAAAAAAGGCATTGAGGCCAACATTGATATTAAGAATGCACCGTTAGAACTTACCACTATTGGGGTGCCGGTTGATGATACAAATATAGAATACGGCGGGTATTGGAGCTATGAAAAACTAGCCAATACATTGCCTTTTGATTACCAGCCCGAATTGCGTTGATTAGAATGAAGGATTGATACTACAGCATTAAAACAGTAACATGCGATGTTAAAATAACTGAAACATTTGCTGCATGCTTCAAACAAAGAGCCATATGATATTCTCAAAACATACAATCAATATATTTTTTTTGGTTGTGCTGTTTGCTTTACCATTTGCTTCCATTGCGCAAATAACCATTCAGGGTAAAGTGCTCAATGAAGCCACTGGTTTGCCTTTGCAGGGTGCCAGCATCTATTTCAACAATACATCTATCGGCGCCAGCACCAATGCGGATGGCAGGTTTTCATTGCCCTTACCGGAGTTGGAAAATGCAGAACTGATTATTTCGAGTGTGGGGTATCAGCGGTTGGTGTATAAACCGGAAGCTGCAACAATCCAAAATAAAACCATCGTTTTTAAATTAGCGCAGAAAGAAGAACAGTTGAAAGATGTACTGATATTGACTGATGCGGTAAGAAAAAAATATCTTGCCATTTTTGAAAGAGAATTTTTAGGCATTACGGAAGAAGCTTCCCGCAGTAGCATTCAAAACAAAAAGGATATTTATTTTACCAGTGGCGATAGTAAGAATTCTTTTAAAGCCCACAGCGATACGCCATTGGTGATCATCAATAAAATGCTGGGGTACAGAATTAGTTTTGAGCTGGTGGAATTTTTTTATGATCAGCAAAACGGCCGCACTTCGTATTATGGGTACACCCGCTTTGACGAAATGGGTGATAAAAACAGGTGGATTAAAAACCGTAAAAATTGTTACTACGGCAGTACGATACATTTTTACCGGTCACTTATTGGTAATCACCTTAAACAGGAAGGCTACAAGGTTTACATGATAAAGCCTGCGCATTTTTCAACGGATAGTACTCCCGGCAACGGGCATAAAACCATTGCCGGTCCATCCAAAACACAACAGGAGATGGAAATGGCAGTTGAAGTAACTGCCGCACAAATTATTACTACAGACAGCATCAGCAATAACTATAACGTAACCATTCCTGGCAAACTGATGGTGCAATATGGAAGAGAACCAGCCTCTAAAAATTATTTAAGAAGAAATACTTTTATCCAGGGAGATATCCCGATGGGTTTTCGTTCATACGTTACCGTTACAGCACCCGCAATAAGCCTTAACAATACAGGCATCATCAACAACCCCATCGACGTGCTGTACGGCGGATACTGGATATATGAAAAGGCAGCCAATATGCTGCCCTATAATTATATGCCTGAATAGTACCAGGCTAACCTGGTCAATGATGAATCAATATAATTTATTCAGGGAATAAACATACTCTATTTTGTGTTGAAGGAATTGGTGTAATTAGTAACAAGTAGTGTAATAAATTATTTTGTAAACAAAGCCCTTAATTCATCCGCATCTGCGGCCTTCATTTTGCCACCTAATACCAGCCTTAATTGCCTGCGTCTTAAAGCGCCTTCATACAATTCTATTTCTTCTGCGGTTTCTGCAACCAGCTTCCTTACAGGTTTTGGTTTGCTGTTAGGGTCAAGCGCAACAAAGGTAAAATATGCTTCATTGCTTTTATATTTATACTGGTGTATCGCATCTTCGCCCCATACTTTTATGTGCACTTCCATACTGGTATTAAATGCCCTGCTCACTTTAGCTTCAATGTGTACCACGTTGCCGAGTTTGATGGGGTTTTCAAAAGAGATATTATCAACAGAAGCTGTTACCACCGGCGCTCCGCAATGCTTCATCGCAGCCAGTGCCGAAGCAATGTCCATCCAGTACATCAACCGTCCACCCATCAGGTTGCCAAAGGTATTGGTATCGTTTGGCAGCACCAGTTCCGTCATCATCACCAGCGATTCAATTGGTTTTTTATCCATTTACTTTTTTGCACAAAGATAAGTTGGAATGGCTGATGTCGGATGTGGGATTTGGAATGTCATCGCATACATTATTGCAAATTGTTTTTTTGCCAGGCATTAAATCCCTGATTGGGCTTCATTGGCGTCGCACCGTTCAACTGGCTGCTGCTATTTGTCTTCAGCTTTCGTATTTAAAAATATCCCCTGATTTGCCTGGTATTGTAACGCGATGTTCAATTATAAAAACGACAAGGCTGTCAATTTTTTTTTGTAAAAAAAATCTAAGTAAAGGTTCAGTTACACGTATCTTTTACTAATTTTATTCAAGGTAATCACCCGTTGGCTCTTACATTTAAAACGATTAACGGCATCGCTTCTCAATGCTTCATGTTTAGTGCTTCTGCCGTTGGTACGTTTGCGCCACAGCATGAAACTGGAAGCCTTCATTTCTTTTCGCATCAATGCAACCACTTCCTTTTCTGCAAGGCCAAACTGTATTTCGATTGCTTCAAATGTGGTGCGGTCTTCCCAGGCCATTTCTATAATGCGGTCAATATCTTTTTCTATCAATAGTTTATTACTTGCTTTACTCATACAATTTGCT
>JAYUBR010000053.1:0-2687 GCA_043740775.1 Ferruginibacter sp.
CGGTGTGCAAGCACTTTCTTTTTTTATGCTATCTCCTTCCAGTCGGTCAATAGCAAAGCCTGCGGCAGCATAGCCTGCCCCGCCTTAGCGGGGGCAGCTACGCTATTCTTTTATTTTTTTTGATTAATGAAGTTGTGAAGCTCTTTTATAAAATCAAACCTTGGGCTTTAAAAACTGTCGCAGCCGCCGCAAGATGCTTTATAATTTAAAGTGTCTGCCGGCGGCTTTGACTTGCAAAAAAAACTTATTCGATTGCCCCATGAGCTGCGTTATAATTTATAGTTTATGCAGGGGCAATCAAATAAGTTTTTTTCGCTGCTGCCAGTCTCTAATACTTTAACGAGTGGATGAATAATTTTTAAACCTTCATTAAATTTTTACAACGGCTTACACAGGCAAGAGCAGGGACGACATGCCTGCCCGACTGCATAGGTGGGGGCAGCAGTCCCGGGCGGCAGTACATCACATGAGCATGTGTACATACATGAGCATACACACGTAAAGTAAAAAATGTTATATTGCAGTAGATAAGCGACAGCGGAAAAAGTTCTTTGATTTTTTTATAAAATAAGGTGCAGGGAATTTTTTTGGGAAAAGCTAAAAATCTCTATGAGAAGGGTAACCATCTGGGGAATGTTTTGGTTACAGTGTCTGATAAGAAGATTGGAGTTGATGCAAACAGTGATGGAACGATTGATTATTACACAGCAGACGTTATAACTGCAAATGACTATGCGCCTTTTGGTTCTTTGCTCCCTGGAAGAAAATACTCACAAGCAAATACAAAATATCGTTACGGGTTTAACGGGAAAGAAAACGACAACGAGGTAAAAGGCGAAGGCAACCAGCAGGATTACGGTATGAGAATTTATGATCCGAGGTTAGGTAAGTTTTTGAGTGTTGATCCAATTAGTGCAAAATATCCTGAGTTAACGCCTTATCAATTTGCAAGTAATTCTCCAATTTCTGGAACTGATTTAGATGGATTGGAATATTTGACTGCTATCTACAATGTAACAATCAAGAATGGCATAAATAAAGTATCTGCAGATTATGTTTGGTACAATAATCAAACTCATAGTAATCATGGCCCATTAGGTCAAGGTGTAAGCTATCAAATAAAAATAAATAATCTTGATAAAAAAACCACCACAACTAATAATTATTTCATGTCTCGTGGTGGTACTTCAGATGCTTCTGGGATTACTCAATATGGAAATTATATGGGGTCGGACGCACTTTCCAACTTTAATGCTTATACGGGCAATCCAATAAAAAATACATACAGATATGATGTAGCGGCTGTTGATTTTGTAGACCAGCAAGCAAAAATGCACGACCAAGGATATGATAAAATTGGTGCTGCAGGGGCTACTAGTTTATTCACTGATTGGGGTGCTACTCCATATGATGAAGCTGCACTCACTGGATGGAATAATTTTTACGACAATAATAAGAGAGGTTCGGTAGACCCTTTTAATGGACAGTCTGTTACTATTCAAGAACGAGATGCTGCCTGGCGTGGCAAGAATTTGTTTAGAAGGGTCGTGGACTTTAAAAAAAGTGCCATCAACGGTTTTATGAGTGATAATTATAAAGATGCGAAGCATGGCACGAAATTCCTTTGGGGAAAGGCTTCATATTCAAAAAAAGATATTGAGGCTAACTATCAAAAGTTTTTGGATAATTACATGGAAAAAGATGACAAAGGAAATTATAAGAGAAAAAAGGAAATGTGGGATGGAGACAAAGACAGAGGATTTACGCCTAAAAAAACTACAACGCAATAATTATGAAATATGTTTCATTAATAATTCTCAGTTTACTTTTTTACTCTTGTCTTTATAAAGCAGGAAATAGACAGCCTGATATTAACCAATCATACGATGTAAGTATCTCTCCTTTTTATATTAAAAAATATATGAAGAATCTTGATTCTTTTTACGCAAACAGAATGCTAATAACGTCTGAGATAGTAAATTATCCAAATGATTTTATTCCAGTCACAGATAGCTTATTAGGATTTAAATATGTGATTGGGTTTGATGACTTTGATAGTATAAAATCAATAGATAGGCACTACCTTGATCTAACCAGTATTTATGATTTTAAAAAAAAGCGTTGGGTTACTGACAGAGATAGTTTAACGAATGGAGAGTTGGAAAAATTTAAGCTCTTTTTTAGAGATAGTGTGTTAGCAAAAACTGTTCAGTATTATAAAAATAAAATTCCTGATAGTTTATTGTTTGTAGAAAAGTCAAGATTGATAGCAATAACTCCTCTTAAATAGAAAGTTCCACCACTTGGCCCCCTAATTCAGAAAGATGTATTTATGCGCCAACAGGGGCGCATCCCCCACATATAAAGGATGGTACAGATGCAGTCTTAACAGATGATAAAGGGAATGTAAAAGATACTTTACATTATAATAAAGCAACAGGGAAAACAGATACGCTACCAACAAAAAAAGAAAACTAATGAAATTCTATCTTACTTTATCAAGGGTGTTTGTTTTATTGTGCTTATTGATTATTTCATGCAAAAAAAAATCATATAATATAGTAGAGTACAATAATGGAAGTATAAAGGAATTTATGCCGGCGTTGGTGTTGTGCTAAAGGCGTGTAATAACCATCATTAAAAACGAGATGCCGCCGCCGTCTGGTCTCCCGACCAACGGCAGATAT
>JAYUBR010000054.1:0-2687 GCA_043740775.1 Ferruginibacter sp.
GTTGATGTGTAAGGCGTTTCGTAAGGCAGCGCCCATATCACCGTATTGAGTGGCGATCCAACTCCGGAGTTTCCTTCAGAAGTGCCGGTAAAATCAGACCAGCCGGTGGCCAGGTTGACGCCGATTTTAACGTTGTTTTCTGTATGTGCTATGTTGAGCCTGGCGTTGTATTTTTTAATGCCTGTTGCAATGGTGATGCCTTCCTCATTATAATAACCAAGTGAACTATAAAAAGTTGTTTTTTCGCTACCGCCGGAAAGCGATAACTGGTGCGACTGGGTGTTGCCTTTTCTGAAAACATAATCATCCCAATTGGTATTTATTTTGCGGTAATCGGCCACCTGCTGGTCCGTCCAGCTCCATGGGTTACCTGCGATCTTTGTTTCAAAATCGAGCTTCTCCTGCGTGTTCATTAACAGCAATTGATTTTTGGGGAGTCTGGAAGTCCCTGATTGTACGTCGTAATTTATTTTCAACCTGCCGGCCTTTCCTTTTTTGGTGGTGATAACAATTACACCGTTTGAACCTCTTGAACCATAGATGGACGTTGAAGCTGCATCTTTCAATACGGTGATGGTTTCAAAATCATTCTGGTTCATAGAACTAAAATCTGAACCCCTGATTTCTACGCCGTCTAATATATACAAAGGATTAGTAGAGCCGTTGATGGAGCCTTTACCTCTTATCACAACATCGGCACTTCTGCCCGGTTGCCCGGAGCCTGTTTTTACATTCAGTCCCGGGGCCTGCCCCTGCAGCAACTGATCAAAAGATGCATTAGGCTGCGACCGTACATCGTCTACTGATATAACCGATGCAGAGCCTGTATTGGCACGTTTTGACCGGGTAACATATCCTGAAATGATTACTTCAGACAATACTTTATTGCCCTTTTCCATTTTCACAATCATATCCCTGGTTGTAGCAGACAACTCAATTTCGCTGTAGTCTACAGAAGAAAAAATCAATGCCGTTGTTTTGGCAGGCACCACCACTTTAAAAGTACCGTCAGCATTGGTAACACCAATGGCAGCACCTTCTTTTATTCTTACAGTGACAGCCGACATTGGAGTTCCATCCTTGGAATCTGTTACTTTACCAGTAAGGGTTTTGTTTTGTGCAGTAAGATTAGCGGCTAACACAAACAGGCTAATCAGCAAGAACAGATTTTTTTTCATTTCAGTTTGTTTTGGTTACAAAATTATGAACAATTACAATTGTATCTGGTTCACATTTTAAGTATAATTATTTCTATTATATTTTGGCGTTTCTTAAATTTAAGCAAAATAAAAATTCCGATTGCGCAATAACTGATAAATGGTATTGCTAAAGGAGTTTTCGGGGCTAACATTCCAATGTTTTGTAAACCACAACATAACATGCATTAACTTTAACAGCATGTCAGGCAATTGAATTTACGGCACTATATTTTTTATTTTACTCCCAGTAATTTTTTTCGCAGGAATATTTCCCTGACATTCCACTGGTAATACGCCATTTAAAAACCGGGATTTTATAGTAAGCGCTACATAAGTGTCTATGTTTACCGTAGCGCATAATAGACCTAACACAATTGTATACACGCCAAATAAAAAATAAATGATTGAACAAACTGAATTGGTTGTAAACAAATGGTTGTACAACCCTCCGTTGAATCCAATAAAAACTGGCGCACTATCCAGTGCGGTTTCTTTGGACTAAAGAAAAAAAGAACCTCCGAAAAAAAAGGCCTTGCATGCAGGTTTACGTGTGAATTTTTTTTGAAAAACAACCTATACCCGAATATGTGGCATCTGACAATTATGTGATAGACCTGCAGGATGTCATTGAGAAAAATGAACTGAAAACCATAGTAAGAGATTGGTACACTAAATTCAAAGAAAAATTTGATCTTAGAAAATCAGGTACGGTGCTGGAAAATAAAACCCTTATAGCTTTCAATGAAAATATGTATGATCTTGATCAGAAACTGTTGTTGCTGAATGAATATTTTTTATAAATATCAATGAAAATCTGTTCTACTTCCCAATCATCTTTCCATACAAAAAATCCAAACTTTCTGCATCCCATAATTTGTTTGCAAATGGATTTTCGCTCAGCACTATAATCATTTTACGGGATGTATCATAGGCGGGCCAATCGGCAAGCCCGCTGCCATTGGGGTTTCCGGTTGTTGCAAAGTTCGCCCAGTAGGCCGACATGGTTTTAGCAAGCGCATTGTCCACCGCTTCCCACGGCCTGTTTACAAATTGTAAATTATCATACGCATAAGGCACTTCGCCCGTATGAAAGGCACCGTACTTTACATACTCTCCTGTTGCGGGAACTTTGCGGGTAAAGCGATACACATATACTTTCGATCCATGGCTGCTTTGAATGTTTGCCCAGGTATAATTCTGTATGCCAAAAATCATGTCCCTTGATAATTTTAATTGTGACACCGCTGCGACAGAATCATTTTCAACAGGGTAATATTTTAAAAAAGTGGAGGCATCTGCTCCATATTTATCAGTCGCTTCTTTTGTAAAATCAACGGCATTTTTTATTGGTCCGAACATCAATCCTTCATCCTGATTCCAACCGGTAAGCAGGGCTACCTGGTTTTCTTTTTTTGCAGCAAAAATATTTGCAACCGACTCAGGTAAAACATACCCATCCACAATAGGACCACGCATATTTTGCGGCAC
>JAYUBR010000055.1:0-2685 GCA_043740775.1 Ferruginibacter sp.
ATCAGTACATGTAACAGCAAGTAACGCCCCTAAAAAATATCGTAATAAAAATTTCATGAAGACTACAAAAGGTTATTCTTCATAAAGGTTGATATTCTCACTCACAAAATCAAACAATCTTCTTAAAATCACCCTTTCGGGTGATTCTTATCAAAGTCATTACAAATCACTGTTTCGGGTGAGGAGCAGAGAAAATGTAACAGCTACATTTGAAGTTGACAATAACTTTTGTTCTATTGTTTGCAATTTTCTATAGCAATAACTTTAAAATTATTTTTCCATCAACCCGGAAGTAAAACGGCCAGCCATGATGATGGCGCAGGTAAACAAACTCCCGGCCAATGCGCCTCAATTTTTAGTGGCGTATTGGAGATGGGTCAGCAAAAAGCTATCCTTTGATTTTGCCAGCCGTATTTAAAACAATTTCAACATTAAAGCCTTGCAGGCCTGCTCTATAAATAAAAAAATTTTAACCACTTAAAATTAAAAATCATGAAAATCTTATTATTTATTCTGTCCATTCTTTTTTTACCCCTTATTATAAATGCCCAGCAAACCGAAGACGAAGTCTATGTCGGTAAAGGCAAAACATTTGGAAACTATAAAGGAATTGGTATTATAATACCTGATATAGACAGGAAAGCAAAACCTGTAAATGGGCAAACAGCCATAACCGGCATAGTTGTAAAAGTTGGGTGGTGCGAAGAAGATTGTTTGACGATTTTGGTGAAAAAAGATGACGGTACTACAGTAACCGTTGGAACAAAGGACAACGGTTTTACCGTTCCCCAAAAAATAGTGGGTAGAAAAATTATAATTGAAGGTATAGATGGCGGCCAAATTGCCGGTGGCAGAAAAAGAAGGGATATAAAAAAAGATGCTCAGCAAGACATTCAATTTGCAGCAACCGGCATAAAAATTATTGACTAAAAAAGTTTTAACATTAACAGGAGATGTATACTTCCCAAATAAATATATGAAAAAAATATTTTTTCCCTTACTGGTTTTCCTGATTTTAAATTTCTCAGGTTTTAATGGGTATGCCCAAACCCAAAAACTCAATACTGCCTTTTATTTTTCTTCCGGCATTGTGGTGGATAGCAGGGGCAATGCTTTTGTAACGGGGAAGAACAACAAGATAATTAAAATTACAACCGATGGCAGGGCAAGCCATTTTGCCGGCAGCCCACATGGATTTACCGGTAATGAAGATGGCATAAAAGGGAAATTTAATAATACAAGCGGTGGTATTGCTATTGATGCTGAAGATAACCTGTATGTAACTGATAATACCCGGATAAGAAAAATAACACCGGATGGAATTATTTCCACCATAGCAGGATTGCTAAAAGCCGCATCACAAGATGGTGACCGCACCACCGCTTCTTTTCTTCATCTTGAAAATATTGCTGTTGATAATAAAGGAAATATTTATGTAACTGATTATGCACCTGGCAAAGACTGGAGGCCGGGCATGGTTTCTAATAACAGTTACTACCACATCCGAAAAATTACAACAGACGGAACAGTTACAACTTTACAAAATGGAAATGCAGGGCCATTGATACTGCAATACCCAAGAGGGTTGGCCTGCGATGCAGCCGGCAATTTATATGTATGTGCCGTATCGGGCCATTGCATTAAAAAAATTACGCCGGATGGAATAATAACAACTTTTGCAGGCCAATGCGATAAAACAATTTTGAATTCTGTTTATAAAGAAGGAAACATAAAGACAGCCGTACTCACTTCTCCCGGCGGAATAGCTATAGCCGGTAATGGAGACATTTATATTTCAGACAACCGCCTGCACCGTATTATTAAAATTGCCAACAATAAAGTAACTACGGTAGCCGGGTGCGGTAAAATAAGTTTTAGCGGAAACCCTGCAGGTGCTGCAGAGCCCGGCGAAAAAGATGGTAAAGCATTACAGGCTTTATTTCAAACCCCAACAGGAATTGCATTTGATAAAGCAGGTAATTTATTTATTGTGGATGGCAGCAGCCGAAACAACAGTTATATCCGCAAACTTTCAACTGATGGTATGGTAACAACATTTTGCAAACATGCATGGAACGATAAAACACAACAATATGAAGAAGCAGATTAAATACGGGATACCATTTTTTTTATGCTTACTGTTTTCAGCACAGGCATTTTCTCAAACAGAAATATTTGACATTGTAACCTACACCCCACCAAAAGATTGGAAGAAAGATGCAAAACCGGGTGTTGTAAATTATACTCATGTAAATACTGCAGCGGGTACTTTTTGTGTACTTACCATATATGCAAGCACTGCAAGCATGGGTGATGCACAAAAAGATTTTAAAAAGGAATGGAATGAATTAGTGGTAACACCTTATAAAGCCGATGCCGATCCGCAAACAGAAACACAAACCACAGCAGACGGATGGAAAGCGGTAACAGGTGCAGCACCCATAAAATTAGATGGGGCTGATGTGTATATCCTTTTAACGGTGCTCAGTGGTTTTGAGAAAACAATTAGTATAAGATGTTCTATGAACGATCAATCATACTCCACACAGATTGATGCATTATTTGAAACAATGGAATTAGATATAACAAAAACTACAGCCGTGAATAATAATATTAAACCTGCACAAACAAATGGTGCTGCAGCAAAATTTGGATTGATGAACTACGTTGCACCTGCCGGATGGA
>JAYUBR010000056.1:0-2677 GCA_043740775.1 Ferruginibacter sp.
ATCATTACAAAGGCAAAAGGGCGATGATCATTGGTCGTACTGCAAATATCACAGAGCCACTACCTGGCCGTACCAACTGCCAGTACAGAAATAAATGCTGGCTGGGATGCCCGTTTGGCGCCTATTTTAGTACACAATCTTCTACATTGCCTGCTGCTCAAAAAACAGGTAATCTTACAGTTCGTCCCTGGAGTATTGTTACAAAAATTTTATACGATAATGATAAAAAAAGAGCTACTGGTGTTGAAGTACTGGATGGAGAGAACAATAAAACATACACCTACAACGCAAAAATAATTTTCCTGAATGCCTCTACTTTAAACAGTGCCTGGGTGCTGATGAATTCTGCTACAGATGTTTGGCAGGGTGGACTGGGAAGCAGCAGCGGTGAGCTGGGACACAATATCATGGATCATCATCTGGGTGTTGGTGCTGGCGGCAGGGTAGAAGGCTATGAAGATAAATATACTTTTGGCCGTCGTGCTAACGGCATTTATATTCCACGTTACCAAAATCTATTCGGCGATAAACGTGACTACCTGCGTGGTTTTGGTTACCAGGGTGGTGGCTCCAGAGAAGGCTACAATCACTCAGCAGAAGAAATATCACTTGGAGTTGGATTGAAAGAAGCATTGTCAGAACCCGGTTCATGGACGATGAATATTGGCGGTTTTGGTGAAACATTGCCTTACCACGAAAATTTTGTAACGCTTGATAAAACCAAAAAAGATAAGTGGGGATTGAATGTTTTATCAATGGACATTGAGTACAAAGAGAATGAAAAGAAGATGCGTAAAGACATGTTGGCCGATGCCATTGAAATGCTGGAAGCTGCTGGCGTTAAAGATGTAAAAGGCCGGCAAGGTGATGGAACTTTGGGAAGAGGTATTCATGAAATGGGATCGGCACGTATGGGCAGAGATGCTAAAACATCCGTGGTTAACAGCTTCAACCAAATGTGGGATGCGCCCAATGTTTTTGTAACAGACGGTTCATTTATGACTTCTGCAGCCTGTGTAAATCCATCATTGACTTATATGGCGTTTACTGCCAGGGCAGCAGATTATGCAGTGAGTGAGTTGAAGAAGGGAAACCTTTAATCAGTTATACGTTATGAGTTATAAATTATGAGTGAAAGCATGGCGCACGCTGTGAAGCAATTCGTGTAATTAGTAATAATAAGTGTAATAAAAAAATATGCCCGGCGATTCAACCAATATAAATAACAAGGCACAAGCTCAGAATACCTATGATGCAATCGTGGTGGGTTCTGGCATTAGCCGTGGATGGGCAGCCAAAGAATTAACTGAGAAAGGCTTAAAAGTGTTGATGCTGGAACGGGGCCGTAATCATGAACATATTAAAGATTACAAAACAGCCCCCAAAGATCCGTGGGATTTTAAACACCGTGGACAAACTACCCTTGAACAAAGAAATGATTATCCGGTAATACATCGTGGCTGGGCAGCCAGCGAACCAATAATGGATTCATGGGTAAATGAAAATGACTCCCCTTACATAGAAGTAAAACCATTTACCTGGTGGCGTAGTTACCAGTTGGGTGGCCGTTCTCTTTTATGGGGAAGGCAAAGTTACCGTTGGAGCGATTTTGATTTTGAAGCAAATGCAAAAGAAGGGGTTGCTATTGACTGGCCAATACGGTACAAAGATCTTGCCTCCTGGTATGATTACGTAGAAAAGTTTGCGGGCATCAGTGGTTCAATGGAAGGACTGGCACATTTACCAGACGGGCATTTTTTACCGCCAATGGATTTGAATATTGTGGAGAAAGATGTTGCCGGGAGAATAAAGCAACAGTTCAAAAACCGCCACATGATTATTGGGCGTACGGCTAATTTAACAGCACCATTGCAGGCCAGAACCCAATGTCAGTACAGAAACCGTTGCTGGGAAGGTTGTCCCTTCGGAGGTTATTTCAGTACGCAATCCTCTACCTTACCTGCAGCAACGGCAACAGGAAATTTAACGGTGAGGCCTTTCTCTATTGTGTCAAAAATTATTTATCATAAGGATACAAAAAAAGCAAAAGGTGTAGAAGTGCTGGATGCCGAAACGAATAAGACGTATGAATTTTACAGTAAGATTGTTTTCTTAAATGCATCCACTTTAAACTCTGCCTGGGTTTTAATGAATTCTGCAACCGATGTGTGGAAGGATGGATTAGGAAGCAGCAGCGGGGAATTGGGGCATAATATCATGGATCATCATTACAATCTCGGGGCTTCGGGAACTGTTGAAGGATATGAAAACGAAACTACTTTTGGTCGGCGTGCAAACGGATTTTATATCACCCGTTTTGCAAATCTTTATGGCGATAAAAGAGATTACCTGCGTGGTTATGGATACCAGGGAAGTGCATCCCGCCAGGGCTGGAGCAGAGAAATAGCTGAACTGAATATCGGCGGCGCTTTTAAAGAAGCTTTAACGGAACCCGGTACCTGGACCATTGGCGCCACCGGGTTTGGCGAAATATTACCATATCACGAGAATAAAATAACTTTGGATAAAACGGTGAAAGATAAATGGGGACTTCCGGTATTATCTATGGATGCAGAGATAAAAGACAACGAACTTAAGATGCGAAAAGATATTTTAACTGACCTGGTAGCAATGTTTGAAGCATCGGGTGTTAAAAATGTTAAGACCTATAATACCG
>JAYUBR010000057.1:0-8818 GCA_043740775.1 Ferruginibacter sp.
GTTTGAATCTGTATTTTTGTTCACTTATTTATTAATATGGTTCTTAAAAAAAATAGCTTTTTATTATACCTGTTAAAGTTCCTGGTAACTTTTTGCTTATTGTATTATGGTACGCTTGCCCTGATAGGAATTACTGCACCGGGAGGTTACTATTCATCCTTTGCTGCCCGTTATTTAAATTATGTAGCTGCTTTAAGAGCACTGTTGTTATATTGCGCCAGGCAATTGTTACATGTGTTTGGAATTAACGCTTATTTAAAAGATATTTATACTATTAAATTACAAAATGGTTTAGGTGTGCATGTAGGCTATGATTGTATTGGTTATGGTGTAATGATATTTTGGGTGTCCTTTATTTTTGCCAATAACGGCAGTTGGATATCTAAAGCAAAATGGATAGCGGGCGGTTTGTTGGCTATTTGGTTTGTGAATGTTGGGCGGATAGCTTTACTGTTAGTAGCTATTAATAAAAAATGGCCTTCTCCTTTTAATCTTGACAACCACACCTTGTTTAATATAGTGGCTTATACCGTTATTTTTTATATGATCTGGTTATTTGACAGATTGCAAAAAAAACAACAGCTTGCTGGTTAAAGAATCTACAGACGGAACGAAGACTATGGTGAATAGAAAAAAAAAAGTAATGATATTGCTGGAGTGGTTTACGCCGGGGTATAAAGCAGGCGGGCCAATACAATCCTGTTTAAATATAGCCCTGGCTTTAAAGGATCAGTTTGATATATATGTTTTTACAACAGATACCGATCATGGAGAAACTACACCTTACCAGGGAATTGCAGTTAATCAATGGTTGTACAATCATCAGCCAGGTATTAGCATTTTTTACGCCAGGCAAAAAACGATGTCCTATAAACAGGTTGCAAAAGAAATAGGTTTCATTGCTCCACACTTTATTTACCTCAATCTGTTGTTTTCACCGTATTTTTTTATTTACCCATTGTTGTTAAAATACCGGAATAAAATAAATGCTTCTATTATTTTATGCCCAAGAGGTACTTTATATAAAAGTGCGCTTTCTATAAGTTGGTATAAGAAAAAGCCCCTGCTTTTATTGTACAAAAAAATGAATATTCACCGGCTTGTTAAATTTCATGCAACCAATGAAAGAGAAAAACTTGCGATAGAACATTTTTTTCCAGGCAGTGAAATTTTTGTTGCTAATAATTTGCCCAATATAAACCAACCTGATTTTATCAGTCTGCGTAAAGAACGTGGACAAATAGACTGTATTTTTATTGCACGCATTGTACCCATTAAAAACCTGCTTTTTATTTTAAATTTTTTGGAGAAAATGAGCGAAAGGGTAAATTTAACAGTGGTGGGGCCTGAAGAAAATGCGCTCTATTGGAACGAATGTAAAAATAAAATGATCACACTGCCTGATAATATTACTATTAGAAATATTGGCGCAAAAAATAATAAAGAATTGATTGATTTGATGCAGCAACATCACCTGTTGATATTACCAAGCAGGGGCGAAAATTTTGGGCATGTTATATTTGAATCTTTTTTAGCGGGCAGACCGGTTTTAATCAGCGACCAGACGCCCTGGTTAAATTTACCCAGCCTGCATGTTGGTTGGGATCTGCCATTAAATTCGCCTGTGGCATTTGTAGCTGCACTTAAAGATGCTGTCAACTGGAATCAGCAGGAATTCAATGTATTTGCCAGGTCTGCCTGGCTGTATGCAAGAAATTTTATAAACAACCCGTTACTTATAAAACCTTATCACCACCTATTTTCATGAACCAGGTAAATAATGCATTGTATAAAACCAATATTGTAATTGGGGCTTCAAAAGTAAAGCAGGTGTTATGGTATTTTACCAATGTTTTGGTGATGAATACGGCACTTATCCCCGGTACAAAAATAAGGGTTGCATTGTTAAGGGCATTTGGCGCAACAATAGGTAAAGACGTTGTTATTAAGCCCGCCGTTAACATTAAATATCCCTGGAAATTATCAATCGGTCATCACGTTTGGATCGGTGAAAATGTATGGATTGATAATCTTACTTCCGTTTCAATAAAAAATAACGTTTGTATATCGCAGGGGGCTCATCTTTTAACAGGCAACCACAATTACAAAAAAAAGAGTTTTGACCTTATAATAAAAGAAATCGTTTTGGAAGAGGGTGTTTGGATTGGGGCACAGTCTGTTGTTTGTCCGGGTATTACCTGCAAAAGTCATTCTGTATTATCGGTGGGTTCTGTGGCAACACAAAATCTTGAACCTTATTTCATCTATCGTGGTAACCCTGCTATAAAAATAAGAGAAAGAATTTTGGAAAGCTAGATGGCAATTATTTGAACCCGAACTTTAGGTTTTTATTAAATTTTACAGAAGTTTATCGCTATTTTGTAGCGATATTATAAAATCGGTTTCATAGACATGAAGGTATCCATCATAACAGTTACATATAATTCGGAAGCCTATTTAGCCGATTGTATAGACTCTGTGATTCATCAACGATATACCGATATAGAGCACATCATTATTGATGCGGCATCAACCGATGGTACATTGGACATTATCCGCCGGTATGACAGCCACATTACACAATGGATATCTGAGAAGGATAATGGAATGTACGATGCAATTAACAAGGGCATTACACTTGCCAGCGGCAGTATTATAGGTATATTAAACAGTGATGATATATTGGCATCTGAAAATGTGATCGGTGATATTGTAAGTTGTTTTATGGACCAACACGTGGATGCTGTTTATGGCGACCTGGTTTATGTTGACAAATTGAACACTGCCCGCATTCTCCGTTACTGGAAGGGTTTTAGTTATAAACGTTACCGGTTTAATTATGGCTGGATGCCTGCACATCCTACCTTTTACGTTCGTACCAGCCTGATTACTGACCTGGGCGGCTACGAATCTCATTATTACACAGCGGCCGACTATGAATTTATGGCCCGGTATTTATACCGTTTCCGTATCAATGCCAGGTATCTGCCCAAACTGATCGTTAAAATGAGGTCGGGTGGGCAAAGCAACAAAAATATTGCCATCCGGCTGAGGGCCAACCGCAGGGATTACCTGGCAATGAAAAAAAACAAGATTCCTTTTCCTCTGGCGGTATCTATTTTAAAACCGATTATAAAGCTTCACCAGTATTATTATACCTTTTTTCATAAAAGTATAAAGTAAACTGATTTATTTTTGCTTATCTTTTTTAACCATGTTCGATTTTTTAAAATCCAGGAAAAATGATACCGGTATTGATATCCTTCCTGTAACAACAGATATACATTCCCATATTCTTCCCGGTATTGATGACGGATCACCGGATATTGAAACTTCACTTCAACTGGTTAAGGGAATTTATGATTTGGGTATCCGCAATACGGTAGCCACGCCACATGTAATTTGCGATTTGTACCGCAATACATCGGCTATCATTAACGATGCACTTCAAAGGCTTACGGCTGCCTGTACTACAGCCAAAATAAATATATCCATCACTGCAGCGGCAGAATATATGCTGGATGATTATTTTCTGCAATTATTAAAAAGCCCTGTACCGCTGCTTGCCATTCATAAAAATTTAATTTTAACTGAACAGTCTTTTGCTTCTGCAACAGACAACCTGCATCATATTGCTTTTGAAATGGTCACGTCCGGCTATCGTCCAATCATGGCACATCCGGAACGGTACCATTTTTATCACTCCAACTACGAAGCTTACAGCAGGTTGAAGGACATGGGTTTTTTACTGCAAATTAATTTATTGTCGCTAACCGGCTATTATGGTAAGCCGGTAGCAAAAGCTGCAAAGTACCTGGTTGCAAATAACCTTGCCGACCTTGTGGGTACAGATATGCACCACTCCCGTCATTTGGAAATGCTGAAAGACAGGAAGAGTTTACACATTTTTAATGAACTGCTGGGAAATAAAGAATGGAATAACCTGGATGCATTTTAAGACTTCTTTTAAGCTTGCTTTAAAGTGTTTTGCTTGTAGCAGCAGCATTTCACACAAAGCAAACAAAGGACACGATAAACACAAAGTTCTTATTCGTTGGGCGGTTTTGTATTCGTAATATTCTTTGTGTGAAACCAATGCTTTTAATAGTTCATGGATTGTTTACTTTAATTTCGTTTGAATGAAATACCTGGCTTCACTTAATCCCTTTTTTTGGAAATACCGTCTCCGGCTGTTATTGGGGATCATCTTCATTGTATTAAGCAATTACTTCAGGATACTGGCTCCACAACTTACCGGCTATGTGGTAAATACGGTAGTTCAAAAAGCAGATGGTACTACTGCGGGACGTACCGGAGGCCAAAAAGAATATGACATTATTGTATACAAAATAATTACAGTTTTGAAATCGAAAAGTTTTGGTGAACGCTTTTTGTGGTGCGGCATCAGTTTGCTGGTAATGGCCATTATCAGTGGCATCTTTATGTTTTTTATGCGGCAAACTATTATAGTGATGAGCCGCTTAATTGAATACGATCAGAAGAACCAGGTTTTTGCACATTATCAGCAACTGGATACTAATTTTTTTAAAACACACAGTACCGGCGATTTGATGAACCGCATTTCAGAAGATGTAAGCAGGGTAAGAATGTATGTGGGACCTGCCATAATGTATTTTATAAACCTTGCTGCTGTACTGGGTTTCAGCATTTATTTTATGCTAAAAGCCAGTCCTCAATTAACGCTGGCAGCCCTTTCTCCATTACCCATACTGGCTATTACCATTTATCTTGTTAATACCATTATTCATAAAAAAAGTGAGCGCATACAGGCCCTGCTGAGCGACCTTACCACCAATGCCCAGGAATCTTACAGTGGTATAAGGGTGATTAAATCTTTTGTACAGGAAAAGGCCATGCTGGGTTTCTTTGCCCAAAACAATGAGGCCTATAAAAAAAATGCGCTGAGCCTTGCCAAAACAGAAGCCATCTATTTTCCCAGTATGGCATTACTGATAGGGGTGAGTACGCTTATCACCATCATGGTGGGGGCGCTTGATGTAATAAAAGATCCGGCCCATCATTCGGTAGGTACCATTGCCGAATTTGTAATGTATATTCAACTGCTCACTTTTCCGGTAAGTGCCATTGGCTGGACGGCCAGCATGACCCAACGTGCGGCGGCATCTCAAAAACGAATCAACGAATTTTTACATACACCGTCCGTGATTCAATTACCTCATTTGGCTTTACAACCTGCCCTGAACAAAACAATTGTAATTGACGGGGTGAATTTTACCTATCCGCATACAGGAATTCATGCACTTAAAGATTTTTCTTTACAAATAAAGGCAGGTGAAAAAATTGCTATCATCGGTAAAACAGGTTCAGGAAAAAGTACCATCGCCCAACTGTTGTTGCGCATGTATGATGCAGACAGCGGATCAGTTGCCTATGACGGTGTACCGGTAACACAGATTGACACAGCCTATCTGCGCAGCAATATTAGTTATGTACCGCAGGATGTTTTTTTGTTTAGTGAAACCATAGAAAACAATATTGCCTTCGGAATAGCATCCGCAACAAAAACTGCCATTGCACAGGCTGCACAGCAGGCACATATTGCAACTGAAATAGAGCAATTTCCGGCCGGGTATCAAACCATGATTGGTGAACGGGGAGTAACATTGAGCGGGGGACAGAAACAACGCATTTCTATTGCCAGAGCTTTAATAAAAAATCCCGCTATTGTAATTTTTGATGATTGCCTGAGTGCGGTAGATGCCAAAACAGAAAAAACGGTATTGAATAACCTGAATATTTATTTAAAGGATAAAACAGCCATTATTATTACGCACCGCATTTTTTCTTTGTTTGATTTTGACAAAATAATTGTGCTGGAGGATGGCAAAATAGCAGAACAGGGAAAGCATGAAACTTTGATACAGCAAAATGGATACTATGCTGAAATGTATGCCAGGCAACAACAGCAGGAACGTCATTGATATACTTTGTATCATTTACTGAATTTGACTCTGCTTTGTAATGTACTTTGATACTTTGATTTTTTAGCAGAACATGCTTAGTTAAAACATCTATCCAAAGTCCATACACTGGTCTGTGCCGTATGTTTATTTTGCTATTTGGAAAACAATTTTATCTTTGCTGAGTATCTGATTATTTAGTAACATCTTTTAATAAAAATTTTATAACTGTGGCGTACGACAACAATGACAAAAAAATGGAAAGCGTTTATAGCAAACGCATCAGGGCTGGCAAAAGAAGAACTTACTTTTTTGATGTGAGAGAAACCCGTGGAAATGATTATTATCTGACCATTACGGAGAGCCGCAAACGTTTTGATTCTGAAGGATACGACAGGCATAAGATTTTTTTATACAAAGAAGATTTTAATAAATTTATAAAAGGTTTGGCAGAAGCGATTGATCATGTAAAAACGGAACTGATGCCCGATTTTGATTTTGATGCCTTTAATCATGATACGCCTTACGATGGTGAGGAAGCACAACAACAAATTTCAGTTGCAGAAAATGAGCCTGTTGAAAAGCCGGTTGACACAGTACCAGTAAATACAGCAATAACTGATATAATTTCGCATGTTGACGAAGAGCCGCTGCCTAATAATGGCAGTACTGAAGAAGTTGATAAATGGTAATTAGCTACTGAGTTTAGAGAAATAAAATAATTGATTGTTCAATTTGCTTAAAAAGTTTAACCTTGGAAACATCAAAATGTAAAGTTTCTAGATGCCAGAATACACGGAAAAAAATTTATTTTATGTAGAAATAATTCATATTTACTATTGTGAATGATAATTACTGTTTGATAACAATTAAAAATAGGGTTGTTTGGAATGTTGACTATTTATTGCTATTTTTGTTTTAATAATGAAAAGGTATTATTATTCATTATCTTAACTCTCTTCCAATCTTACTTAAAGCCACGCTAATATTGTTTGCCTTTTACTATTTACCCTGATTCCTACGAATTCTCCCATTAATTTAGTTATAATGAGCTATATGCTTTTATAACATCAATGACGTTTGGATCGCTTCCCCAAAAAATGAAATTTTATTTCGTTAAGCAATAGTGATAATAATATGATGTATAGAAATTGTATAAATTTTGTTTTTTTTATTACGATGGTAACGTATAGTATTTCCTGTACTGATACAAAAAAAACTACCTATTTTAATAATGTCCGGGATGCGAGTATTATTCCAAGTTTGGCCGATACAATTATGCCCGTCATTCATAAAAGTGATATTTTAGGTATTACAATTACAAGTCCGAATGAAAAGGCTTCTGCGTTATATAATCTGCCAAATACGTATTCCAACAATAGTACTATTACCAGTACCAATGGGCAAAACGGCGCTGGTTATCTTGTTAATTCTGATGGATTTATACAGCTTCCTGGTTTAGGAGATATTCAAGTGGGAGGTCGTACCAGTAAAGAGGTAAAAGATTTAATTACCGGTATGCTGCTTGAAAAGAAACTTTTAATTGATCCTATTGTAAATATCCGGTATCTCAATTATGAAGTTACAGTTTTAGGGGAAGTAGGTAAACCTGCCGTGATAAATGTACCCAGTGAAAAAATATCGCTTTTAAAGGCAATTGGTCTGGCGGGAGACATTACTATATTTGGTAAAAAAGATAATGTATTATTAATAAGGGAAGTAAACGGCAAAAGACAGGTGAAGCGTATTGATCTTAACTCAGCCAATTTTCTTACTTCTCCTTATTATTATTTGCAACCAAATGATTTGGTGTATGTGGAAGCAAATAAAGATAAGGTGGCCAGTTCAAGTGCTTTCCGGCAATCATTGCCCACACTATTGTCGGCACTATCAGTAGTTTTAATAACAATTCAGTTAATAAAAAAATAAAATAACAGACGGATTAATAAAATGCAACAAAAACGACATAAAGCGGCTGTTCAAAAACAAGAAACTTCAATCATTCAGGTACTGTTAACCTATGTTCCATACTGGCCATTATTTTTTATTTTTTTAGTTATCTCAATGAGTGGCGCATTAATGTATTTAAGGTATACAAGCCCACGGTTTGAGGCAAACGCTACTATCATTATCAAGGATGAAAAAAAAGGTTCCGATGATTCAAAACTGATGGAATCGCTGAATCTTGTAAATTCAAAAAAAATTATTGAGAATGAAATTGAAGTGCTTCAATCAAGGTCACTGATGAGTTCGGTTGTTAAGAGACTTCATTTGTATGCGCCGATTTCTCAGGAAGGTAAATTAAAAGCAATTTCGGCCTACCAGATATCCCCATTGCACATTGAGGTTAGCAATCCCGATTCTTTACAGCCTTTCCAAAAAATTGACTTGCAGATTGATGAAAAAAGCGGTTCAGTATTGTTAAATAAAACTTTCAAAGGATCAATTAATGAATGGTTAAAAACTCCTTTTGGTACTTTAAGGTTTAGTCACAACGATAAATACGTTCCTGGTGTTATAAATAATAAACCATATTATTTTTCTCTTGTTCCGGTAGAAAGAATGGCTGCCTGGATGTTATTAAATTTAAAAGTATATGCTTCCAGTAAATTATCAAGTGTTATTAATTTAAGTTACAGAGAAGAATCACCCATTCTTGCAGAAGATGTTTTAAATCAACTGATCATTGCTTACGGGGAAGCAGCATTAAATGAAAAAAATAACCTCGCAAAAAATGCCCTTGTTAGTATTGAAGATAGGTTAAGTATTGTTTCGAAGGATCTTGATGCAATTGAGGCCAAACTTCAGCATTATAAAGCGGGAAAAGGAGCGGTGGATATTAGCAGACAAGGGCAGCTTTATTTAGAAAACGTAAG
>JAYUBR010000058.1:0-2670 GCA_043740775.1 Ferruginibacter sp.
CCGCCTTGAAAAAAGCTTTTAATGCGTTGACGCCAGGACGGCAAAGAGGATATATGCTGCATTTTGCTGCACCCAAACAATCCAAAACCCGGGAGTCAAGGATTCAAAAATATATGCAGCAAATACTTGATGGAAAGGGATTAAATGATTAGTATATACAATGAGATGATGGCTATGGTGTGCCACGAAATCCAGGGCGGGGATTTTAAATGTTATTATCACTTTCAATTTAAAAATTTCAATCGCTTATATTTACAGTTCAAAAAAAAATTGCCATGATAAAAAAATTAAGCTTTGTAATAATGCTCAGTGCATTTGCCTTTTGTTCTTTTGCCCAGCAATTGAACACGCCGCAGCCTTCATCCACACAGGAAGTAAAACAAAACTTTGGCCTGTCTAAAATTGAATTGTCCTATTCAAGGCCGGGTATAAAAGGACGTAAAATTTTTGGTGATCTTGTACCTTACGGTAAGGTATGGCGCACAGGTGCCAATAGCGCAACCACGCTTACATTTGGAGATGATGTAATGATTGGTGGTACAAAAATACCTGCCGGTAAATATGGTTTATTAACCATTCCAAATGCCGGCGAGTGGACAGTAATCATCACCAAACAAATCGATGTTACCAGCCCCGCTGCCTATAAGCAGGATCAGGATGTAGTGCGTGTAACAGTTAGACCGGTTGACCTTGGTTTTCCGGTAGAAACATTTACCATTGTGTTTGGAGATATAACCGGTAACAGTTGCAATTTGCAGATGATCTGGGATAATATTGCAGTTGCATTGCCCATTACCACAGATGTTGACAGCAAAGTATCTTCACAGATAAAAGACCTGATGGAAAAAGATAACCGACCATATTTTGCGGCGGCGATGTATTATATGGAAACAGGCAAAGACCTTAACCAGGCATTGGCATGGCTTGAAAAAGCAACCGCTCAAAACCCGGATGCATTTTATATGTTTTACCAGAAAGCACGCGTACTGGCGAAACTTGGAAAAAAGAAGGAAGCTTTGGTGGTATCAAACAAATCAATGGAATTGGCAAAGGCTGCAAAAAGTGATGATTATGTAGCGCTGAATATGAAACTACAGAATGAGTTAAAATAACCTGGGATGATTTTACAAAAAGGGATTCGGAAATAATTTCCGTATCCCTTTTTGTATGCTACTTCTCCCAAATAAGCTTGTCACGCAAAGCAATTTTTCTTTGGCCTTTCAAATGCTCATCTGTTTTACCAAGAAAAAGAATACCCAATATATGATCCTGCTCATTCAGTTGAAAATGGTTTTTCATTACAGGGTGCAGCACCATTCCCCCAGTACTCCAAAGTATTGCTATATCCAATGCTGTTGCTCCTAATAATATATTCTGCACAGCACACGAAACTGCTGCTACTTCTTCCAGGGCGGGTATTTTTTCATTGCTGCGTTTCATAATACACACAATTAAATGCGATGATTTTTCACCATTTGAAATAATGCCATCAAACTTACTCTGCATAAATTTTTCTGCTGGTGTAAACTGCCGGTATAGCAGTGCATGCTGCCTGCTGAAGCCGTTTACTTTTTCACCTGAATAAACCACAAAACGCCATGGCTCAGAAAAAGTATGGGTAGGCGCCCAGTCAGCCAGTTCAAGCAGTTGTTCAATTTGTTCATCCGCAATTTTATTACCATTAAACAGTGCTGGTTTTATACTTCGCCTGCTTTTTATAATGCCGGATAAAATAGAAAAATCTTTGTTCATATTTTGATGTTGTGCCGCAAAGTAAAAAGAATGTTACCCAATTGATTTACGGTTGAGGATATTTATTTCCTGTGTTGTTGATGTTCCCTTCAATCTAAACACAATATCCAATTCCATCAGCCACTGATTTCTTCCTGAACAACAGCATCAGCGCTAACAATTGAGACCTTTGTATTACTCCATAAGCAAACAAATATTGTATCACCCATCATTCAAAAAAATAACTGCATCATTTAGAAGGAGCACTGCCCGATAACAGAATAAGCCTTGCTTTCAAATCTGGTTCCTTCATGTCTTTATCAAAAGGAAACATGGGGCGCAGAATTCTTTTATAAGGAAGGTGTTCTATATCCTGGTCAACACCGCCTGGTGTAAGCGCCATTACCCAGGCTGCCTGCATGGCATATAATTCCGGCTGCAGGTAACCAATCTTTACCACCACAATATCTGTCTTCCTGGGGTTCAAACCCAGCCTGGTAAAATCAATTTCGTTGTGATATGGTTTTCGATTTTGTGTTAGAATAACATGGATACTTCCTACCCTTACAGACACTTCCACCTCTGCATCTTTATCACCTTTTACAATTGATTCTACGATGCCTTTAATATGCGCAGGTGGCGAGAAACGTGCATCTACTTTTGCACCTGCATACCCATCCACGGTTTTGCCCACACCAACTGCCAGGGCTTGCTGAACCAGTTCGGATGCAGGCAGTGAAGCATATATAACTGAAGGTCCGTTGCTGTCTTTAAATGCCGGATAAGAAAGCAACTGGTTCAAGGTCCAGCTAACATCTCCCGCCCCACCAGCCGTAGGATTATCCCCCATATCGCTGATAAAAAAAGGGTGCTTGCTGCTGGCCAATGCAGTGTCCAGGCTTTGTTTCCAGGATAATGTAGGCGCAACAAAAGCAAATG
>JAYUBR010000059.1:0-2667 GCA_043740775.1 Ferruginibacter sp.
TATTTGTTTTTTCCATAGCAATCCAGCCAGCCTACCGCCAAACTGTTTGTTAATTGCTGGTTTTTTTTTGCTTTTTGGCACAAAAAACCTTTTGAAAAACCGCTGTCAAATAACTTTAAATGCTTATTGAAAATCAAAGTTCAAAATATATTCTGTCGCAAAAAAAACTTGCGCTTAACATGTGTATTATCGCTAAAGTACGCTACTTTTTATGGAAAACAATTTTTTTAACACCTTACAAATTAATCTGTTATTAAAAAAAGCGCGGAAATATATCTGTAGCGCAAATACAGCCTGCACGCCCAATTAAAACAAATAGGCTAACAAATTTAAAAAAGTGTTTCTCAAGGCTATTTTTGTACAAGGGCGACGCAATCTGAAACTCCACCAGCAACGATTCTTTAAATCTATCTACGCTTAAATAAAAGCTCATTAATGCAATGCCGTACAAGAGGGCGACGCAAGGATGCCGCCATAAAAAACAATTGCCCGGACCAAATCATAGCGGTCTGACCTTCGGTACCGACCGCTATGAACTTACAACCCAATGGCATATTTATTTTTTACCGTAACACCTTCCCAATCGTCGGTACGAAAAGGGGCGGCGGGGAATAATTCTTTATTAAATAGGTTGCCTTCGGAAGCATCGTCGGCCCAGTTGTAGCGCACGGCTACGGGTGTGGTTACGCCTTCTGCGTGAACGATTATTTTATCTCCTTCCACTATGGCTTTGGCATACTGAAAATGTTTATCTGCACCAGCAATTTCAAAGCCCTTCAAATAACCATATTTATCTTTTACCAATAGCCCGCTGCCGGTATGTGTAAAGGTTAGTATCACTTTATTGCCATCCACTTTCATAGATTGATAGATGGGGCCGGTGCTTTCGCCCGCCTGTTGGTACACATTGTGCAAGGCAATAGCGGCGAGCCTTTTGCCAACATCCTGTTTGTTTTTTGGGTGTATATCTGCTGGGTTGCCAATGTCGGTTGTTACGGCCATCCCGGTGTGCGGAAGGCTCAGTGTCATGGCCTGTGCTTCTCTCAACTCGGCCCAGTTGCTGCCGTTGGCACTGTTGGATTCTGCTGATCCGAAAGTGGCCAATTGCACAAACAAAAAAGGAAAATTGTCTTGTTTAAAATGTTGCCGCCAGTCGCTGATCATTAACGGAAATGCAGTGCGGTACTGGTAAGCACGGCCAGCGTTGGTTTCGCCCTGGTACCAGATGGCGCCCTGGATACTGTATTGTACCAGCGGGTACAACATGGCATTGAACAACATACTGGGATAATCGTTTGGGCCAACCGATGTAGCAGCAGCCGGTATGGATGCTACCCGGTATACCCAATCGCCAGCGAGGGATTGGGGCTTGTTATCAATGATCAAACTCATGTCTGACGCAAGGCCGTAAATGCCACCGCCACCGCCGGTATCATCCACTTTTACTGCAACGATATTTTTACCGGCTTTTAAAATGCCTGCCGCAATGGTATATTTTCTTGCCACGTTATAGCTTTGCGTACTGCCCACTTTTACGCCGTTTACAAAGGTTTCGTCCTTGTCATCAATCATGGATAGATTCAATGTTGCTGCCTTGCCGGCATCTGCATCAGCGATGGTAATTGTTTTTCTAAACCATACCGTGCCATCCAGGTCGGGCAGGCCCTGACTTTCCCATACACCGGGCAATTTCATTGATGGCCATTTGCTGTCATCAAAATCAATGTTCTTCCAATTGATGGTGCTGGCATTATTTTCAAAGCTTCCCTGAACTTTTGTGATTGTTTTCAGCAAGGTTTCTCCACGCTGTTTCATCATTGTTTCGATGTCGCTGTTCTTCATCGCATCGGCAATATATTTTAGTTCGGGGCTTAGCGAAAAAGCATGTTCACTGGTCCATGCTTCTGACATGGTACCGCCCCAGGAAGTATTGATGAGCCCAATGGGTACTTTTAACTGGTTGTACAATTGCCTTGCAAAAAAATACGCGGTGGCAGAAAAGTCGCCTGCGGTAGCAGGGCTGCAAACTTTCCAGTCGCCACCTGTAATGTCATCTTTTAGAGTTGTGCTGACAGTCTGGGGTACTTTAAAATGGCGTATCTGCGGATAGTCGGCAGCAGCAATTTCCTGCTGGTAATTATTTATTTTGCCCCAGCCTTCAATAGGCATTTCCATATTGCTCTGGCCGCTACAGATCCATACTTCGCCAACCAGTATATTTTGTATACTAAGCTGGTTTTTTCCTTTTACAAATAATAGAAAAGGGCCGCCTGCATTTTCAGGTGCCAGCATTACTTTCCATTTACCATCTTTACCTGTTTTGGTGCTTTGTGTTTGTGCGTTAAAATGTACCGTTACTTTTTCACCGGCAGTTCCAAAACCCCAGATGCTGATAGGCTTGTTGCGTTGGAGTACCATGTTATCGGCAAATATTTTTGGCAGCGTTATGTTGGCAAATGCTGTTGCAATAAAGATGATGCAGGAGAAAAGAGCGATCGTTTTTTTCATGATGACAAGGTTGTAGAATGGCGTGATTTTTTTGCTTCGCTAAAGTAAGTAAAAACAAAGTAGCATTGGGGTAATGGTTATACTATTTTGATGCGCAGCAATTTGTTGCAGGTTTTTGGATGGCTGAATTTTAATCAATGTTTTCCCACCAGTCAGTAG
>JAYUBR010000060.1:0-2662 GCA_043740775.1 Ferruginibacter sp.
CAGCCTACATCATCAGCCGCACAACCAGAATACGAAGAAGCTAAATTAATTGAAGACGTTCCTTACCAGCCATCCCAGTTTATTGTGCAGCCTTCAGCCACTGGTGGTAAAACCGCTTTAAAATTCTACTCTCCGCTGGTACTGAATATTGCACAACAGGAAGGCATTACCATGGCCGAACTGGAAAACATTGAAGGTACCGGGCAAGACGGCAGGGTAAGTAAAAAAGATATTTTAGCATACGTTTCGGCAAAGGCATCTGGTAACTATCAAAAGGTAATTGTACATCAAAAAGTGGAGGCCATTGCAGAAAATGAAACGCCCAATAGCCAGGTTGCGGTAAGCTGTACTGCTCAGGTAATGACGGGAAGCTACACAGGCAATGTAGAAATAATAGAAATGGATCGCATGCGCAAGTTGATTGCAAAACACATGGTTGACAGTAAACATACCAGCGCCCATGTAACCAGTTTTGCAGAATGTGATGTAACCAACCTTGTTTTGTGGAGAGAAAAAATTAAAAAAGATTTTGAAAAAAGAGAGGGCGAAAAAATAACCTATACCCCATTGTTTATCGAAGCCCTTGTAAAGAGTATTAAAAAATATCCTTTGCTAAGCAGCTCCATAGACGGTGATAAGATAATTATAAAAAAAGATTTAAACATTGGTATGGCCACGGCTTTACCCAATGGTAACCTGATTGTACCGGTTATAAAAAATGCAGACCAGTTAAACCTTACCGGATTAACCAAACAGGTAAATAACCTTGCTAATGCGGCAAGAACGGGCAAATTAAAACCAGATGATACCAATGGAGGAACCTTTACATTAACCAATGTAGGCACTTTCGGAAGTATTATGGGCACCCCTATTATCAACCAGCCACAGGTTGCCATCATGGCTGTGGGCGCTATTAAAAAAAGGGCGATGGTAATTGAAACACCTCAGGGCGACAGCATTGCCATCCGTCACATGATGTACATTTCATTGAGTTACGATCATCGTATTATAGATGGAGCATTAGGTTCTACTTTTTTAAATGCTGTATCAAAAGAACTGGAAAATTTTGATGGTAACCGTAGTATTTAAGATGCAGTATTGATTCCATTCTCCCTTTAAAATATTTTTGTGGTGTGCTTGTAAATGCTGGCTGCATAGTATCATGCAATGATTCCTGCAATTTCCCTTTACTTAGGCTTATGGAATTTTACTAAATTTACATCTAATTTGTATACCTGATAACTTTGAACCCGGATAAATACAAACATATAGACGACGGCGAACTGCTTAAACAATTTTATGCAGATAAAAACAATGAATGGCTTGGCATATTACTTCAACGCTATACCTTACTGTTACTGGGTGTTTGCATGAAGTATTTAAAAAACGAAGAAGAAGCAAAAGATGGTGTGCAGCAGGTTTTTTTGAAAGCCATTACAGAACTGCACAAATACAAAGTAGATTATTTTAAAAGCTGGCTATACATGGTGGCAAAAAACCATTGCCTGATGAAGTTAAGAGATAAAGGAAAACAGTCTTTGGAAATAAATGAAAAGCTATTGGCTACCCCCGATGTGGCTGAAGATAAAAAAAAATTTATGGCCAAAGATATTGCGCTTACCCAAATGGAGGCGGCATTACAACAATTGAATGCGGAGCAGCAACAATGCATAACTTTGTTTTACCTGCACAAAAAAAGTTATTATGAAATAACGACACAAACGGGGTATAGTTTGCTGCAGGTAAAAAGCAATATTCAAAACGGAAAACGAAATTTAAAAATAATGCTGGAGCGTTTACAACAACATGAACAGTGATTTAAAAGACATATTATCCAACAGCAATAAAGATATTGATAACCAGCAATTGATGGATTACCTGAGTCATCATATATCCCAGGCAGATACGCATGAGCTTGAAAAAAGCATGGCTGAAGATGATTTTATAAATGATGCAGTAGAAGGCCTGCAGGAGATTAAACCCACAAAAAATCTGCAGTTGTATGCAGAACAACTTAACAAGGATCTTCAAAAACAAATTGCAAAAAATAAAAACCGGCGTGTAAAAAGAAGGATAAAAGATCAGCCGTACACCTATTTTGCGATTATCCTTATTTTATTACTTGCGGTGATTTGTTATATCGTGTTGAAAAGAAATAATCATCAGCAACCTGCTGTAAATAAAATTACAGCAATTCAAAAAACTATATTTCAGATAATCAGCTAAACATCGCTAAACCAAAAATCCTCCTGAAAAATTCAGGAGGACCTTTATAACATATTTTGTAATGCTTAGTGTTTTACAGCTTCTTTAGCTTTATCAACCATCTTATCAGCACCAGCTTTCATTTTTTCAGCGCCTTCTTTAGCTTTATCAACCATTTTATCAGCAGCTTTATCTACCATTTTAGTAGCGCTATCAGCAGCTTTATTAACCATTTTGCTGGCACTATCAGCAACATTGTTCATCATTTTTTTGGCAGTATCAACTGTAGCTGATGCAGCTTTTGAAGCAGAATCAGCAGCAGCAGTAGCAGCTTTTGCAGAATCAGCAGCAGATGCAGCAGTAGATTCGGAACCATTGTTACAAGCGGTCATTGACACTGTAACAGCAAGAATAGCAATTAATTTTTTCATTGTATTGTTTTTTTGTTTTTAAATTT